>REDV01000029.1 GCA_007695365.1 Cryomorphaceae bacterium
AAGACACCCGCTTTTTCTGAGGATTTGACCAGGCAAGATTGGCCGGATTGATGCCGATACTGTGGTAGTCGCTTACAAAAGTTGTAGCCACTCCCCGCCCCGTGGAGGTAAAGGCACTGCGCTCTATTTGTGCTGTAGAAGCCACTGCGACTGCCACAAAAGCACTTGCTAGCATCACACGTTTCATTGGTTGATGATTGTTTTGGTTTTCATTCTGGAAAGCACGCTCAATAAAAAAGCACTGAGTAAATGTACTACAGTGCTTTCAAACTATTTACATACTGAGCTTAGAATTTGTCCATCACCTTTGCGGTCACTCCGGTGGCCGAGTAGCCTCCGTCGTGATACAGGTTCTGCATGGTAACGTATTTCGTGTAATCAGAAAACATCATCACGCAGTAGTCGGCGCAGGCGTTGGCATCGGCATTGCCCAGCGGACTGAGAGATTCTGCAAAAGCCAGGAACTTGTCAAAGCCTGAAACGCCGGTTCCCGCTGTGGTGGGGGTTGGCGACTGCGAAATGGTGTTTACGCGCACCTTTTTCTTGAAGCCATAGTGATATCCAAACCCGCGGGCAATGGACTCGAGCAGTGATTTTGCGTCGGCCATATCACCGTAATCAGGGTAAATGCGCTGAGCGGCAATGTAAGATAGCGCAACTACAGAGGCCCATTCATTGAGCGCATCCATTTCCATGGCCACTTGAAGTGTTTTATGTAAGGACCCGCCTGATATATCCAGGGTTTTCTGGTACCAGTCGTAGTTGAGACCGGTGTAGCCTTTTCCTTTTCGCACGTTGGGCGACATACCGATGCTGTGGAGTACAAAATCAATCTTACCTCCCAATTTTTCCATACTTTGGGCGTAGAGATTCTTAAGATCATCCGTAGAGGTGGCATCCGCAGGTATAATTGGAGCGTTGCATTTTTCTGAAAGCTCGTTAATGGCTCCCAAACGCATAGCCACGGGAACGTTTGACAGCACAAAACTGGCTCCTTCAGCGTGGGCTTTTTCGGCCACTTTCCATGCGATGGATTGATCATTGAGCGCTCCGAATATGATTCCGCGCTTACCTTTCAGCAGGTTGTGAGACATACAGCTAGTTTTTGGTTGAGGGGCAAATATAGGAATAGCCCGTTAGTTGGCATTCATGAGCATGCGCGCGTTCTGGAGTGCTGCCTCGGTTGTATCGGAGCCACTGAGCATGGCTGCAACTTCATGAAGGCGGGCTTCTTCGTTGAGCTCCTCCACAAATGTGTGGGTTCTATCTGCTTCATCGCGCTTCGACACCCGATAGTGCCACTGCCCTTTGGCCGCAATTTGCGGAAGGTGGGTGATGCAAATCATTTGGCGCTGCCCCCCCATTTCAGCCAGCAATTGGGCCATTGCATCGGCTACCCTACCGGAAACACCATTGTCAATTTCATCGAGAATAAGCGTGGGCGCAAATTGTTGACCGGTGTTTACCGATTTGATTGCCAGCATGACGCGTGAAAGTTCTCCCCCCGAAGCCACCTGCTCAATGGGCATCAACTCCTGACCTTTGTTCGTTCTGAGAAGCAGCTGCACCCAATCGTCACCGTGGGATGTTCTCTTCGACAAGGACTCTATGGCAATGCTCATTTCGGCGTTCTTGAGTTCCATTCTCTCCAGAAGTACACAAAGTTTTTGGGCCAATTGTGGAGCGGCTTCCTTTCTTTTGACAGTCAGCTCAGCAGATTGGGCTTGCAAGTCTTCTTCGCGCTCCGCAATCTGTTTTTTCAGCAACTCCAGCTTCTCCTCCCGCGATTGTTCTCCCTCAAGTTTCTGAGCAATGGCGTCCATTTTGTCCAACAAGGCAGCTACATTACTAGCCTGGTGCTTGTGCATCAAACCGTTGAGCATATCCAGGCGCTCCTGTAGTTGCTGCAATCTCGACGGATTCACCTCGATAAGCTGCTCTTGCCTGGCCAACTCTTCTCCTATGTCTTTGATTTCAATGGACGCGCTTTGGAGGCGCTCAAACAACTCGTCAATGCCTTTGTCGTGACTGCGCACCGAGGCCAATTGCTGCAAACCGTTGCGAAGCGTAGCGGCTACATTTTCGTCGGAGTCAATAAGCATTTCGGTGCATTGAACCAGCCGAAGCTTGATTTCCTCAGCGTGTTCAAGCAGGGCTATTTCAGACTGTAACTGTTCCTCTTCGCCAGGGGTAAGTTGAGCCTCTTCAAGTTCATTCAGTTGAAAATCCAGGAAATCACGTTGTTCTCTTTCCCTTGCCAAGTGCTCGCGAAGGTTGGCCATTTCCCGATGAAGTGTTCGCCATTCTTTAAATTGCGCAGTAAACGCCTCTACCCGGGAGGTAAGTCCTGCAAAATCATCGAGCACGGCCAGTTGAAAACTGTTGTCTTTTAGATTCAGCGTTTCATGTTGAGAGTGTATATCCACCAGCAGAGATCCGAGCTCTCTTAACTGCTGCAGATTTACAGGCGTATCATTGATGAATGCCCTTGATTTTCCGGCCGGACTGATTTCGCGACGGATGGTGCAATGGTCGTCGTAATCGAGATCGTGCTCTTCAAAAAAATCGCCTACCGGCCAGCCTTTGAGTTTGCAAGTAACCTCTACAATGCACTTGCTGCCGGCATCTCTGAGTACAGAAGTGTCGGCCCGCTTTCCGAGAATAAGCGAAAGGGCCCCGAGTAAAATGGATTTTCCTGAGCCGGTTTCGCCGGTAATCACTGAAAAACCGGGTCTCAGCTCAATAGAGAGACTGTCAATCAGGGCGTAATTGCGAATATGCAGGTGGGTGAGCACGCCCCAAATTTCGTAAAAGTATCGGGAGGACGAACGAAGCTATCGAAGTTTGTTGTACTTGGACAAATTACCCGGGTCCAGCAGCTCGCCAATTTGGTAAACCTGGTTCTTTTCGTTGCCTTGCGCCTTGGAGAAAATATTGATAATCTCATCGTTTTTGGCAAGAAAGAAAATCGTCATATTGTAAGACAAAGGCTTGATTTGGTGCACAGAGCGCAGCTGATCCAGCGATTGAATCACCATTTCGCGTCCTTCGTCAAACTTGTCGTACATGATATCGAGCCCCAAACGGTGGTACTCGTAGAGCATTTTGCGAAAGGGCCTGAACGTTTGGTGAAGTATGTTGTCCACCATCCAAAAGCGATTTCGGTCGCCTTCAAAACCCTTCCAGCCCGCCTGTGGAGCATTGCTTGCATTGTTTACGACCTGTTGGGCAAGCTGAAAATACCTTGTTCCTCCTTCAAGACTGAAGGTATCGTAGTCGTAGCCAATAATCATGTACGCGTAAAAAGCCAGGATACTGGTGAGGTTATCGGTGAAATAATCCGGTGTGAAGCGCAAAATAGCGTTCTCTACAAAGGTGAATTCCACGTCATTGTCCACTAAATTAATGACCTGTGATTTCAAGCTGGCGTTGTGCACCGGGCGGAAGCTCTGTACCTGCAGGTTTCCACGAAAAGTAGTGGCTCCGGGAGCTCCTTCGGTAATGGTAAGGAGCATGTTGCACTCAATACGCTCGTGCACCTCGAAAATGTCATTGGTCCAACGCTGGTTGTTCACAAATTCAAAAATCACGTTCTCCATGGTTTCGAAGATTCGCGTTTCTGAGCCCTGAACCTGTGGACGAATAACGGTAACATTACAATTAAGCTCCTGTGCCGGAGCTGTATGCATGCCTAAAAAGATGAGTGCCAGAAGTAACTGAATGTGTTTCATTGTGCTGATTGCTGGAGGTAGTCTATCAAATCCCGCGCCACCTCCGTCTTAGTTTTCAACTCCAAAGGCAGCGTTTTATTGTCTGCCGTAATCAAAGTAACCTTGTTGGTATCATACCCAAAACCGGATTGGTCATCTTCCAACGAGTTGAGCATAATCAAATCGAGGTTTTTGGCCTTGAGTTTTTTGCGTGCATTTTCCACCGCATTATTGGTCTCAAGCGCGAAGCCCACCAATATTTGGTTGGGGGCTTTATGCTGGCCCATCCATTTCAAAATATCCGGGTTGAGCGCAAGATGGACGGTGGGCTGTGCGTCTGTTTTTTTGATTTTCTGATCACTTTGCTCGGCCGGACGGTAATCTGCAACGGCTGCCGACATGATGACCCAGTTAACCGCGGCGAATTCCCGCTGGCATGCCTCCAACATATCGCGCGCACTTTCAACGTGGATGGTCTGAATGCGCTCATGTTTCGTTTTGAGTGATGTAGGCCCGCTCACCAGGGTTACCTCTGCACCTCGCTGTGCAAGCTCTTCAGCAATGGCATATCCCATTTTACCGCTCGAGAAATTCCCGATAAACCGGACGGGGTCTATCCGCTCAAAGGTAGGACCGGCAGTAACCAGTACTTTCTTGCCGCGCAGAGGTAGCCGCGCTTCAAAATAGTTGTGTACCTGTTGAATGATCTCTTCAGGCTCAGCCATTCGCCCTTCGCCTTCGAGACCGCTGGCCAGTTCACCTTTTCCTACCGGAATGAGGATATGCCCAAATGACTGCATCTTTTCAATATTCTCTCGGGTGGAACCGTGTTTGAACATATCCAGATCCATAGATGGTGCAAAAAAAACCGGACACTTGGCCGATAAAAATGTGAGGAGCAATAAATTATCTGATTGACCTGTAACCATCTTACCCAAACTATGGGCCGAAACCGGAGCGATAATCATGGCATCCGCCCATAGCGCAAGATCCACGTGATTGGTCCAAACGCCACTCTCGCGGTCTTCAATCAAGTCCGATAACACCGGGTTTCTGGAGAGCGTTGCCAGTGTAAGCGGTGTGATAAAATCCCTGGCTCCATGCGTCATAATAACACGCACGTACGCACCGGCCTTTACCAACTCACGGGTTAGAAAAGCCGATTTATAGGCAGCGATGCTCCCGGTTATTCCCAGCAGAATGCGCTTACCTGATAAGCATGTCATGGCTTAGGCCTCAGCGGGAGCATCCTGAAGATCCTCGTCCGGACGACGGCTATAGATCTTGTCTTCGAGAAGCTCCTGAATAGCAATAGCATGAGGTTTGGGCAAACGCTCGTAGTATTTTGAAATCTCGATTTGCTCGCGGTTTTCGAAGATTTCTTCGAGGTTGTCCTGAGAGGTAGCAAACTCCTCGAGCTTGGCACTCAACTCTTCTTTCAGCTCAGAGCTGATCTGGTTCGACCGCTTAGCAAGTACAGCTACGGTTTCGTAGATGTTACCCGAGTCACCTACCATGCGACTTACATCGCGGGTTTCAGTGTTTCGGGCAGCGTTAACGTTTTTGAATTTACTCGACATAGTGGCGCTATAAATTGATTCTCTCCAACTCCCGAATGGTAGTCTCGTAAAGTGCTTCCGCTTGGCGCACCTTGCTACTTTCGGGATAAGAATCGACAAAGGTATGATAAGATTTGATTGTGTCCTTTAAGCGGTCGTACTTTTTTTCCTCCACGCTGCGAACAGCGAGAAGATAATTACTCTCCAGAATTCGAAACAGGATCTCCTCCTTGTACTCAGAGTTGGGGTATTCGCGCAGCACGTTGTTCAGGGCTATGACAGCCGATTTGTATTGCTCAATTTTGTGATAGAGCATGGCGCTTTCGTAGGCTTTCTTCTCGAGCTTCCTTATCATGTTCTCAACAAGCACGTTGCTGGTGTCACGTTTTTCGGAGTTGGGGTAACGCTCAAGAAAGATTTGAAACTTCTGAATCGCTCTTTTGGTATCGCTCTGATCAAGCGAGTAACCGGGTGAGTTCTTGTAAAAACAAAGTGCTGCCATAAAGGCTGCTTCTTCGGCCTTTTCACTGTTGGGGTATGTCTTTACAAAGCTCTCAAAATAAAACCCGGCGAGGTAATAATCGCGCAGCCCAAAGTATGATTGGGCATAGTGGTAATAAATGGTTTCACTGCGCTGGGTGCCCCTGGTTACGGCAATAAGTTCCTCAAACAAAGGCAGCGCCCGGTTAAAGTCACTTCTCTCGAAGTACTTCATGGCCCAGGTGTACTTCAAATCTACGTCCTGGCTCTTGAGCACTTTGTTGTACTTGCTACATCCACTGTGCATTACAAAGGCGCCAATGAGCGAAATGGCAAGGGCAATTCTGAAAATCATGGCGCAAAGATAGTACATTGAAAAGACGGGGCATTGTATGGATGTGATTGGTGAAACGAAATTTAATCTTACTTTAGTCGGGCGCCAACAAAAATAACCTGCAACCACAACCACGGCTTTTTTGCCAGAGTAAGTAAATAACGCTAATTTCGCGGCGCTTTTTTGAGCCAGTACAAACCAAAACATTAACGCTTTGGATATCTTCGAAAAAATCAAGAACAACCGTGGCCCACTTGGCCAGTATAAAGGTCGCTCACACGGTTACTTTACTTTCCCGAAACTTGAGGGTGAAATCTCCAACCGAATGGTTTTTCGTGGAAAAGAATGCCTCATCTGGAGTTTAAACAACTACCTGGGTTTGGCCAACCACCCCGAAATTCGGGAGGCCGATGCAAAGGCCGCGGAAGAATGGGGATTAGGTTACCCGATGGGAGCCCGCATGATGTCGGGGCAAACCAGCCAGCACGAAATGCTTGAACAGGAACTTGCCGATTTTATGGGTATGGAAGATTGTTTCCTGCTCAACTTCGGATACCAGGGCTGTATGTCGGCCATTGATGCACTGGTTGACCGCAATGATGTGATTGTGTATGACAGCGAGTCGCATGCCTGTATCATTGATGGTGTGAGGCTGCACCAAGGCAAGCGATTTGTGTTTATGCACAACGACATTGACAACCTGCGCAAGCAACTGGAGCGCGCGACACGCCTCACCGAAAAAACCAATGGCGGAATCCTCGTGATTACCGAAGGGGTATTTGGTATGAGCGGCGACCAAGGCAAGCTCAAAGAAATTGCCGCCCTGAAAAAGGAATTCAACTTCCGTCTTTTTGTGGATGATGCACACGGATTTGGAACACTTGGCGAAACCGGACAAGGTGCCGGCGAGGCCCAGGGTGTGCAGCACGAAATTGACATTCTCTTCGGAACTTTTGCCAAGAGCATGGCCAGCATCGGTGCCTTTATTTGTGGCGACGAGCAAATGATTGACTACCTGCGCTACAACATGCGTTCGCAGATTTTTGCCAAGTCACTTCCGATGCCTTTGGTGATTGGCGCCCGCAAGCGACTTGAAATGCTCAGAACCCGTCCGGAGCTGAAAGAAAAACTGTGGACCATTTCCAGCGCGCTTCAAAACGGACTGGTAGAAGCCGGTTTCTCCATTGGTAAAACCAATTCTTGTGTAACGCCGGTATTCTTTAAAGGCGAAATAGAAGTAGCTACCAATATGACGGTGGAGCTGCGGGAAAAGTACAACATCTTCTGCTCACTGGTGATTTACCCGGTGGTGCCCAAGGATGTGATTATGCTGCGACTGATTCCAACGGCCATGCACACGCTTGAAGACGTGAAGTACACCATTGACACCTTCAAGGAAATGCGCCAGCGAATTGCCAACGGTGAATTCGACACCAGCAAGATTCGCAGCATGCCCGAAGAGCAAGCGTGAATCAGCACATAAATCATTGTATTCTAAAACCGGCCTTCGAAAAAGGGCCGGTTTTTTTTTGTGACTTCATGCCGGTAAGTACAAACAAAATCTTCCAATTTTTTACATGTCTGAGGCATGGACTGTAAGCGTTATCGACGGCTAATCCATTTGTTGCGCAAATCGTTCTGTACAATTGAAAGGCAGCACCCAAAATCCTGAATTTGGGGGGTGCTTTCCTTCCCGGACTAAGGTTAGATAACTTAGCGTGATGAAAGTGGCATTGGGGGTTTTCATGGAGGGTGTTTGGGCGTTTGTGGGCATGAAGGTAAGTGCACAGTCAATTTTGTATGAGGATATCTTCCACGGTGGTGTCACCGCAGGTAGATTTTCTACCGGACTTGGTGCTGGTAGTGGCGAGGTCGAATTTCATATTGAGCCTGGAAGCACCATTCGCAGAGTTTCAATTTTGGGATTTCTCGCTCGAAATGTCAATGCGCTAATAGGCCCAATCAAACCAATCAAT
>REDV01000030.1 GCA_007695365.1 Cryomorphaceae bacterium
TTTCGACCGAAGCAACGACGGCAGGAGTTGCGTAGCGGAGAAATCTATTATGAGACATGGTGCGAACTGAATGAGATTTCTCCCCCGAACCTTTTCAAGGAATAAATATCTTTTTGACTCGGTTTTGAAATGGGATTTTCGGAAAGCTACCCTCACCGGATGGCCCGCAGGCATCTACATCGCGAAGCTTATCGTCAACAACAAAGATTTTGATACGGTAAAAATCAGTGTGGTGAAGTAATTGCTTCCCGAATAGCACCCAAGTGAAAAACCGGTCTCTGAAAGGGGGTCGGTTTTTTGGTTTCCTATGCAAGCGCGTATCCCGGGGTTAAAGTCTCTTGTGGACTGACTTTTTTGTAGTGTCCCAAAAAGTGGTGGCTGCACTTATTGGCCTTGCCCGGAGCAGGTGAGTCCAATCCCTGTCATTTCGCAAACTTTATTCGCGATGGGGCCAGGCGCGTTTCCGCTTGTGTAAAAGCAAGCTATTCAATGCGCTTTTTTGCGATATATTTGCCACTACGCTCTGAACCATGGAAACAACCAACGAGAACATTGAAATAACGGCGCGTCCGCCTTTTTTTAAAACCGCCCTCGAAAAGGCTGCTGTTGTTACCGGCGTGCTCATTGCTTTTACCATGATTTTGTACTTGCTCGAACTGCATCACAACAGATGGGTTGCTTCCACCTCGTTCATCCTGATGCTGGTTTTGGTCTTTTCGTTTGGTAGAAGCTATGCCCTGAGTGCGCGCAAAGAGGTATTCACCTACGGACAGGCTTTCCGGTTTCTGATGGCCATCTTCTTCCTGTCGGCCCTGATGAGTGCGGTGTTCAACTACATCTACTTTCTGTACATCGCCCCCGAAACCATTGATATGGCCATCGAAGAGGCTTATGAGAACCTGATGAAGTCGGGCATGAGCGAAGAAAAAGCCATGGAAATCATGGGCATGCAGATGATGTGGATGAATCCCTTGAGCTTTGCGGCCACTGCAGCCATCTCCACCGTGCTCTTTGGAATGCTGTTATCTTTGATCATGGCAGTATTCATCAAGCAAGAACCCAAATCGCTGTAATGGTAAATAAACCGCAGATAACCGTGTTGGTGCCGCTGTTTAACGAGGCGGAGTCCTTGCCTGAGTTGGTGGAGTGGATAGACAAGGTGATGCGCCAGCACAACTTCAGCTACGAGGTTCTGCTGGTGGACGACGGCAGCTCAGACGAAAGCTGGAGTGTGATTCAGCAACTCAAAATGCGATTTTCGGCTATTCGCGGAATACGTTTTCAACGCAACTACGGAAAAGCTGCTGCCCTCAACGTGGGCTTTGCCAATGCCCGTGGCGAAGTGGTGATTACCATGGACGCCGATTTGCAGGATTCACCCGATGAAATTCCTGAGCTTTACCGCATGATTCACGACCAGGGCTTTGATTTGGTTTCCGGTTGGAAGAGAAAACGCTACGACCCGATTTCCAAAACGCTCCCCACCAAGCTCTACAACTGGGCCACACGAAAAATGTCGGGCATTCACCTGCACGATTTCAATTGCGGATTGAAAGCCTACCGCAATGTGGTGGTGAAAAATGTGGAGGTTCACGGCGACATGCATCGGTATATTCCTGTGCTGGCCAAGCGCGAAGGATTTTCGCGCATTGGCGAGAAAGTAGTAGCGCATCAGGCGCGAAAATACGGCACCAGCAAATTCGGAATGGAGCGATTTATCAATGGCTTTCTCGATTTGCTCACCGTTTCGTTTGTGTCTCGCTTTGGCAAAAAGCCCATGCACCTGTTCGGCACCATCGGAACCCTCAGCTTTTTAGTGGGTTTTGTTCTGTTTGCGGTCATCGGAGGAAGCAAGTTGTGGAGCATGGTTCAGGGCAATCCGGGCCGGAACATCGCAGAGCTTTCACACTTTTACATTGCGCTCACAGCCATGATTATGGGAACCCAGCTTTTTTTGGCCGGTTTTATCGCAGAAATGGTGGCCCGAAACGCCCCCAACCGCAACAACTACAAGATTGCCGAAACCATTGACGTTTCAGCCTCCGATCACTCCGCTTCCGATTAGCTCCTCGCCGTTATACCAGGCCGCAAACTGACCCCGGGCCACCCCGCGCTGCGTGTGTTCAAACACGATGTACATGCCCTCCTCACGGCAGTAGAGGTGCGCGCGCTCCAGGGGCTGTCGATAGCGGATTCGGCAATCGTAGGTGCGCGATTCGCCGGGCCTCAGAGCCAAATCGGGCCGTATCCAGTGCACATCTCCGGCCGGTACAAAAAGTCCGCGACGATAAAGCCCGGGGTGTTGATCGCTCTGCCCGGTGTAGATGACATTCAGCCCGGTATCGGTGTCAATCACAAACAGGGGCTCGGCCTTACCGCCTACAGCCAAGCCTTTGCGCTGACCGATGGTGAAGTAATGCGCACCGCTGTGTTCGCCTACCACCTCGCCGTCTTCGGGTACGTACTTCCACGGTTCAACAGCCTGAAGCAATTGCTCATCACCCAGGGTTTGCCAGTTTCCGTTTACCGAAATGTTGTACTGCGGGTGCGAGGCCATCACCTCAATGATGTTGCCTTTTTTGGGTTGAAGTTGTTGTTGCAGAAACTCGGGCAAACGCACCTTGCCCACAAAGCAAAGCCCCTGCGAATCTTTTTTCTCAGCGGTTTCCAGTTGAAGCGAACGGGCAATGTCGCGCACCTCAGATTTCATGAGATGCCCAATGGGAAAAAGTGCGCGCGAGAGTTGCTCCTGGCTGAGCTGACACAAAAAATAACTCTGATCCTTGTTGGGGTCTTTTCCTGCAAGCAAACGATACACCTTGTTGCCGTTGAGCTCGGTTTCTTCGCGGCGGCAATAGTGGCCCGTGGCGATGTAGTCGGCGCCGAGCTGCCCGGCCGCTTTCAAGAATGGGTCGAACTTGATTTCGCGGTTGCAAAGCACGTCGGGGTTGGGAGTTCGCCCGGCTTCGTATTCGGCAAACATGTAATCCACAATGCGCGATTTGTACTCCTCGCTCAAATCAATGACCTGAAAAGGAATGCCCAGACGCTGTGCCACGAGCATGGCGTCGTTGCTGTCTTCAATCCACGGACAGCTTTTGGAGATGGTTACATCATCGTTGTGCCAGTTGCGCATAAATAACCCAATCACCTCATAGCCTTGTTCCTGAAGCAAATATGCAGCAACACTCGAGTCCACACCTCCCGATAAACCAACCACCACGCGTTTCATACTGCAAAGATACGCAACGGCGCGGGGTTGAAATCTTTGCTGCCAAAGCCGTCCAATAACTCACCGGAGAAACGTTTCTTTGTGAGCCATGGGGCGCAAAGTCATCATCATCGGTCCGGCATACCCGCTGCGGGGAGGCATTGCCAATTTCAACGAGGCGCTTTACAGGGCCTACGAGAAGGCTGGTGCATCGGTGCAAATTGTTTCTTTTTCAGTTCAGTATCCCTCCATTCTCTTTCCGGGTAAAAGCCAGGTAGAGTCAGATTCCCGTCCGGAACCCGGTTTGCGGATTCAGTCCTTGATTCACTCCCTGAATCCTGCCACATGGCTGCGTACGGCTCGCTACATCAATAAGCAAAAGCCTGATTACGTGGTGGTGCGCTTCTGGCTGCCTTTTATGGCCATGTCGCTCGGCTCGGTCCTCCGGTTCCTGAAAAAGGATATCCGCATCATTGCCTTGGTTGATAATGCCATTCCGCACGAAAAAAGACCCGGCGACGGACTGCTTACACGCTACTTTATGTCTCGTCCGCAGGGCTTCGTTACCATGTCGAAATCGGTGTTGAATGACCTGAGTCGTTTTACAAAATCAAGTAACAAGTGTTTTATTCCCCACCCGGTGTACGATATTTACGGCGAGCCTGTGCCGATGAAAGAGGCCAGAGATACACTGGGCCTTAGCCAGGAGGATAAGGTGCTTTTGTTCTTTGGATTTGTGCGCAAGTACAAAGGCTTGAATTTGCTGCTGGATGCCATGGCAGACCCCCGCCTCGAAGCCATGAATGTAAAACTGATCGTGGCCGGAGAGTTTTACGAGCACTCAGGTGTGTATCTCAATCAAATTGAACAAAACAATCTCACCGAAAGGGTCATTCTTCACAATCACTTCATACCAGCCGAAGACATTGCGCGTTATTTCGGAGCTGCGAACATGGTTGCACAAACTTATTTATCGGCCACGCAAAGCGGTGTTACGCAGATTGCCTATTATTTTGGCAGACCTATGTTGGTAACAGATGTAGGCGGTTTAGCGGAGATTGTTCCGCACAAGCAGGCCGGCTATGTGTGCCAGCAAACAGCAATCGACGTGGCCGATGCCGTGGTGGATTTCTTTGAGCAAAACCGCGAGCCGGAAATGGCGCGTTTTGTGCAATCAAAAGCTCCTGAATTTAGCTGGGAAGCAATGGTGAACGGAATTGAGGAACTTTTCAGTAACTTAGTAAGCGATGACAAGAAGTAAATGGCTTTGCGTGTGGACGGTGTTGGTGGCGCTTATCATCGCCGTTCCAGTGGTTTCGCAACCAATCAATGAAACCGACACCAGGGGCCGAAAGCAGGGCGAATGGGTGATGAAAACACCTGAAGGAAAGCTTGTGTACGAAGGTACATTTGTGGATGATAAACCTGTAGGCCTCTTTAAACGCTACTACGAAGATGGTTCCCTCAAGGCCGAAATGGACCACCGTTCGGATGCGGTGGTTTACGCCCGCTTGTTTTATGAGGGAAAGAATCCGGTACTGATGGCCGAAGGAAAGTACCTCAACCAGCAGAAAGACAGCGTTTGGATAAGCTATGACCCCTCGGGTCAGCGAAAGGCCCTGGATACCTACCGGAAAGGAATTCAGGAAGGAAGGGCAGTTGTCTATCACATAAACGGCGAGATAAGCGAGGAGGTGACTTTTGTAAACGACAAACGTCATGGTGAGTGGAAACAATACTACGATACAGGCAGGCTCATGGCGGAAGGAAGGTACGAAAACGGTATGCGGTCGGGCGAGTACAAAAAATACTATCCCAACGGCAGGATGTGGGCTTCCGGTAAATACCAGGATGGTCTGAAGGAAAGTACCTGGCAGTATGGCAACGAGAACGGTACATTGGGGCAAATGGTGGTGTATCGCGCCGGAAAAGAGGTGAAGCAGGTAAGAATGAACGGCACTTTTACCGATTGGTTCGAGGCAGAGCGCCCCAGGAAAATTGAAAATTACAAAAACGGCGAACTGCACGGGTCTTATACGGAATATCACGACAACGGCAGGTGGAAGTACGAAGAAGTGGACAATCGCCGCAGGGGTGGAGACGTTGAAATGTACCGGGTGCTCGAGGGCCAGACCATCGCCGTGAAGGCAAACTACAAGGAAGGCAAATTGCACGGCACCTACGAAGAGTTCGACGAGAAAGGTAAATTGCTCGTAAAAAAGGAATATGTAAACGGTGAACTTCAACCATGAAACGCCTGGGCTATACCGCACTTGTTTGCTTGCCATTACTGTTGGCCGGTTGTCGGGGTGAAAACGCCGAGGTCAACATGGGCTATGAGTATTACCCCGCCGAGGTTGGTTCTTGGATTGCCTATCAGGTTGATTCGGTTCGTCACTTTGTGGAGGATTTTGCCGATACCACGCACTACCAGATAAAAGAGGTGATGGAGTCGGAATTTACCGACGACGCGGGCAGACCGGCACGGCGAATAGAACGCTATTTTCGCTGGGACGAGAGCGAGAGCTGGCGCATCAAAGACGTGTGGATGGTGGTTATCACCTCGCGAAAAGTTGAAAAAGTTGAGGAAAATCAGCGGTTTACAAGACTTGTGTTTCCGGTGAATACCAATCAGTTTTGGGATGGAAATGCGCTTAATCCTCTGCCGCGTTGGGACTACAGTTACGAGCAGGTGGGAGAAACCGAAGTGGTGGGAAACATCGCATTTGAGAGTGCAGCGGTGGTGCTTCAACAAGGCGCATTCAATTTGATTGAACAGGAAATAGGACGTGAAACCTACGCACCCGGAATTGGCCTTGTGTACAAGGAACTTCGCGAAATAAAGACCGATGTGAACTATCAGTCAGACCCCACTCCGGCAAACATTCAATCGGGCTATGAGTTATGGTATCGGTATGTGGACCACGGTAAAAACTAGTATTCTCCTCTCCGTATTGCTACTCGCTCATTTAGCCGTAGCACAGCTTGCTCCCGGCAAGTTCTGGGTACTGTTTACCGATAAAGACTACAGTCCTTATTCGCTGGACGCACCCGAAGCCTTTTTGAGCCAACGTTCCATTGACCGAAGACTGGCTCAAGGTATTCCTTTAAAGCACAACGACCTGCCTGTTAATCCGCAGTACGTGCAGCAGGTACTAGATTTGGGCGACATTGGCCTGTTGTACACATCTCGGTGGTTCAATGCCGCCGGGTTTACTTTTTCTGACAGCACGCTTGTTTCATCCATTGAGGCATTGCCCTTTGTGTGGGAAGTGCGACAAATGCCGGCGTATCGGCATCGGGAGGTACCAAGGCTAGAGCAGCCGGCGGTTGCCCGCAATGATGCTGATTGGCAGATGTACGGAGATGGTTTTCATCAGCTCTGGATGCTCAATGGCCACAAATTGCACCACGACGGTTTTACCGGTGAGGGAAAACTGATTGCAGTGCTCGATGCGGGATTCAATCAGGCTCACGAGATAGATGCTTTTCAGCCGCTGATACAAGACGGTCGGCTTGTTGGCACCTACGACTTTGTGGATACCCAAACAAATGTGTTTCATAGCCACAGCCACGGAACGAGGGTGTGGTCGGCCATGGCGTCTTACTGGCCCGACAGCCTTATTGGTGCTGCTCCGCAGGCGAGCTACCTTCTTTACCGCACCGAAAATGCATCCTGGGAGTACCAAATGGAAGAAATCAACTGGATTGCCGCTGCAGAAGCTGCTGATTCAGCCGGAGCAGATGTGCTGAACACTTCGTTAGGCTATACTTTGTTTGATGATTCCACCCAGAATTACACCTGGGCCGATCTGAACGGACAGACGTCTTGGATAAGCAGGGGGGCGAACATAGCGGCCTCCAAAGGGATGCTCGTGGTGAATAGCGCGGGCAATTATGGCGGAGGTGCCTGGTACCACATCGGTATGCCTGCCGACGCCGATTCGGTGCTGGCCGTTGGAGCGCTTTGGGCAGATAGCACAGTTTCGTGGTTCAGCTCGCGGGGCCCCACTGCCGATGGCCGTGTAAAACCCAATGTGATGGCCCAGGGAGTTCAGACGCGATTGGCCAATGTAAACAACACCATGATGACGGGCAATGGAAC
>REDV01000031.1 GCA_007695365.1 Cryomorphaceae bacterium
GCAACACGGGCGAAACGGCTTGTGTGGCTGACTGCAACGGTGACTTCGGCGGAACAGCTTTCTTCGATAACTGCGGCGACTGCGTAGGTGGCAACACAGGAGAAACTGCCTGTTTAGCCGATTGCAATGGCGACTTCGGCGGAACGGCTTTCCTTGATAACTGCGGCGACTGCGTAGGCGGCAACACGGGCGAAACGGCCTGCGTAGCCGACTGCAACGGAGACTTTGGTGGAACTGCCTTCATCGATAACTGCGGGGATTGCGTAGGTGGCAACACGGGTGAAACAGCTTGTTTGGCTGACTGCAACGGTGACTTCGGAGGAACAGCCTTCATCGATAACTGTGGTGACTGCGTAGGTGGCAACACGGGCGAAACGGCTTGTGTGGCTGACTGCAACGGTGACTTCGGCGGAACGGCATTTATAGACGATTGCGGAGATTGTGTGGGAGGTAACACGCAAGAAGATCCTTGTGAGCTTTGTGATTTGGTTCTTGTTGGTAGCTCTACCCCGGCATCCGGTCCGGGTAATGCCGACGGAACCGCAACGGTTGTTGCAACGGGCGGCTCGGGAACTTACAGCTACAGTTGGAACGATCCGCTGATGCAAAACATAGCTACTGCCACGGGCCTATTCCCCGGAAACTACACCGTGTTGGTTTCTGACGGCGAAGGTTGCAACGAGCAAATCACGGTGAATGTGGGAGTTCAAGGCAACGTGCCCTTTACCCAGGTTCATGCGAACTTCTGTAATACGGGAGGATATGCATTGGGTGATTTTATCAGCGCACAGCAAGTTGCCGGCGCTACAGCGTACCGCTGGGAGTTTACCGACTCAAACAGCAATGTGCTTCCCGAATATACTCGCGTGGGTGGTAATCCATGGGTGCGTTTGGAGTGGATTTCAGGCATTGAGCTGGGCGAGACCTATGATGTTCGGGTAAAAACTGAAGTAGGAGGAGAGTGGGGCGAATACGGAATCAGTTGCAGCATCGGAATTTCGCCTGATGTGCCAAACACCTCCGTGCGGCCTGAGTATAGCCCTACCAACCCTCAAGGTAACCCCTATTCAATGTGCGACATTGTAATTGCGTTCAACATTGCTGGAGCTGAGGATTTTGAATGGCGTTTTGATCCTGATTCTGACCCGACAAATGGAAATGAGATCTACTATGTGCGCGGAGCGGCCAATCCCGGCATTCGTCTCTCATGGATTGAGGGTTTGGTGCCAGGTACAACCTACCACGTTGGTGTTCGCGTGAAAGTAAGTGGTCAATGGGGTGATTTTGGTGATGTAAGTCCCATTATACTGGCGCTTCCGCCCAACAATGTGACTGTGCGTCCGCAGTATTGTGGTGTAACACACGCCCCCAACGGAATACTGGTTGCTCAGAGTGTATGTGCAGCAGACTTCTACCAGTGGGAGTTTGTAAACCTCACCACCGGAGTAACCAGCACAGCACAGCGTCCCAACCCTGGAATCAGCCTCAACTGGAACCAAATCAGCCCATTGCTCACTGCAGGCGATTGCGAAGTTCGCGTACGCGTTCAGCAAGGTGGTATCCTCGGCGACTTTGGTCCGGTTTGCACCTTCACCATCAGCGGCCCCGGTGCTCCTGCCGACGAAACCCCTGCGGTTCGTACTCTGGCAGAGAACAGCTCTATGCTGTACCCCAACCCCAACGCGGGCACAGAGGTACGTCTTGAGCTGAGTGGCCTGGGTGATGAAAACCACGAGGTAATGATCCAGATTTACGACATCAACGGACAGTTGATCCAGAATGAAGGATTTGGCCACGTGGGCGACAGCGTAAGCCGACTGATTCACTTCAACAAGAACCTCGCTACAGGAATGTACATGGTTCACATCGTTGTGGATGGCGAGCGCTTTGCTACCGAGCGACTGATTGTGATGTAATCTACAAACCTGACAGCGTCCGGAGAGGATCTGTCAGCGTTTGTTGAATCAAATAGTGAAACCCCCGGCGAGGAATCGTCGAGGGTTTTTTTAATAAAACCAATTCAGGTCGAGACTGTGCAGCTCCCTTTAACTGCACGAAGTAGGTCCTCCATGGTTGGTAATTTAACTTCAAGTAGTTAATTTCACTTTCTCTCCAGATATTTTACGCATTGATAAAGTGCTTTTTTGGAGTCGTTAACCGAACATCACCGATATTTGTATCATGGTGCGTTGTCTCCTCTTATCAGTGGTGCTTTGGAGCTCAGGTGTTTTTGGGCTTCTGGCGCAGAACACCATTTGGTTTCAGGGTTTTGAAAACGCTTCTGTAACCTGTACGGAAAACTGGGGCTATACAGGCGGCGTGCGTAACAACCAAACGTCCAGAACGGGCAATTGGTCCGGTATGGTAGGTCGCGCGGGAACATCTCATACCATGACCTTTGATGACGTGGATGTTTCGGGCCTTGAAGACCTTAATCTGCAGTTGTTCCATCGTGTGCGATGTGGCAGCGGGCCCGGTTTGGATGTCCGGGAAGGAGCTGTAATAAAAGTCAGGTTGAACGCAGGGCCTTGGGTTGTAATTGCGCAAGTTGGCGGTTTCTCCGATCATTGCTACTTGTGGACTGACATAATTGGTGGCGCTCCCACCACATCATCAGGTTGCAACGTCTATCAAGCTTCCAATCCTGTTAATTATTCTATTCCGGCAGGCACAAATACGGTTGGTTTGGAAATTATCAGCATTCGTGCAGATAACTGTACAGGTTATAATAACCGAATGGAAAACGGAGGTTTTGCATCACTTTATGATCGGACTGACGAAGGCTTCCATATTGACGATGTGCGTATCACTACGTCGAGCACGGATTTTACCTGCATTTGGACCGGAGCAGTAAACGACAATTGGCATAATTGTTTGAACTGGAACAACGGCCTCGTTCCCAATGCTACGCGAAATGTGATTATCAATCAAAGTGGGGACGTGAACACGAATTGCAGGGTGAGCACCGCCAATGCCACTTGTAATAACCTGCTGTTAACCACTGCAAACTCCTGGACACAGGATTTGGAAGTACGAAACAACAGAACCCTTAATATACTGGGTGATGTAACCATCACGCGCACAGGCAACGGAGTGAACAACCTGAAGGCTGAAGCCCAGGAAGGAGGCACCATCAATGTGGCGGGTAACCTGTCTGCCACGATCGGACCGGGTATTTCATTTGCAGCACAAATTGAAGTGCAGGCGCAAAACGGAGGTACGTGGAACATCCAAGGTGATGTGTTTCTCGAAAAAGCAACGCCTTTCGGAAACCCATTTGTCTGGATTTCGCTGAAAGGCCCATCGCCATCTACATTTCGATGCAACAACCTTACGCTCATTAGTAACGGTGCGAATGTTACGAACACGGCCTTTGTTCAGATGGTTTCTAATGACAACCACCTCCTGGAAGTACAGGGCGATTTTCTCATGATGAACAATGCCCGATTTAATATGAACAATCTTCCCAATCCGCAGGCCCGGTTTGCCGGTGATATTATCAATTTGGTTTCGGCAGCGCAATTTCAAACCAACAACAGCAACATCATATTGGATGGCAGTGGAATTCAGGAAATCAATACCGCGGGTTTTGCCTTGCCGTTTCACAACCTTACCCTGAACAAAAGTGGAGGACACGTGCGACTCAATAACGATATCACGTTCACCAATGCAGGTGTACTGGCTTTAAACAACGATTACATTGATCTGAATGGAAACCAGATGTATGTTACCAACACAGCTGTGGATGCCATTACGCGAATTTCCGGTGCCATTTCAGAAGAATCGGGGGCTGGAGCGGGAATCAACGAAGGGAGAATCAACTGGACGATCAACAATGTAGGTGGAGCTCATGTGTTTCCTTTTTCGCGTGGAGTAGGAGGTCCTTATATCCCGTTTGTCTTTGAGCGAACCGCGGGAAATGCAGGTGTCGTAAGCATTTCTACCTATGGAACACCGCCCAACAATCAACCCTGGCCCTTGTTGCCCGACCCGGTTCTCAACCTGAACAGCACCATGGGGTTACTTCCCGATAACCAGGATGCCACCGTAGATCGATTTTGGCAAATTGATGTATCGGGAACACCCACTGCCAACATAACCTTTCACTACGCCCCCGACGAATTGCCTGCCGCGCCTTTTAATGATCCCGCAAGCCTCAGAGCTCAACGCTACGATACCACTCAGGATATCTGGTTGCCCGGCCCATTGAGCCAGATTGCCGCAGGCAACAGCGTGCAGGTAGTAGGCGCCACCAACTTTTCTCCGTGGACACTTGCAAGTGAGATGTCTCCTTTGCCCCTGGAGTGGTTGGATTTTACTGCCCGGCCTGATGCTTTTGGGGTTCATTTGGATTGGCTCACAGGAAGCGAACAAAACACCAGTCATTTTGAGGTGCAACGCTCGGCCAATGCTCGCGATTTCTACAACATAGGAACGTTGAGTGCCGCAGGTTTTTCTAGCCAGGTGTTGTCATACTATTGGTTGGACCATCTGCCGATGAGAGGAATGAATTACTACCGCATCCGTCAGATTGATTTTGACGGTGCGTACACCTATTCTGTGGTGCGTGCTGTGTTGTGGGAAGAAAACCAACATGATGTTTCTGTGTACTATGCTGATCAAACCATTCGCGTTTTCACTGATTGTGAACTCATAAGTCGCCCTGTGCTTTACGGCATCAGCGGACAGCAGATCAGTGTAAAAGAGACGGGTAACTCCATGTTTGTGACGGATGTCTCGCTCTCCTCCGGTGTTTATGTACTCGTTTTTCACTGTGATGAGGAAACGATTACCGCAAAGTTCCATGTGCAATGACCCGTTGATGGGGGGTGTCAAAGAGCTACCTATTTGCTACATCTTCAATGTCTTTCATTTCTGTAGACGACCACCCGGCCAATGTGAAATGCGTTTTCCTCGTGTTTTGATTCCGCCTTTGCTTAGCGTGTAGTTAAGGTAATCATAGTTACAGGATAATCTTACGGCTCTGGTTGTTTGTATTGAGATGTATAGATTTGTCTCGATAATTGACTATTTTGTCATGGATTTGAATCAGTTAACCGAAGAAATCACCAAAACAACAACAGCATGAAAAACAAGTACGATTACCATGCGGCAGTTTCAAAGAATAGCTGCCTTAAACCTGTACCGGCATCGCCGGACAAAAGGGGAATGCTCGTTGCATTTTTCTTTTCTACTCTGTTATTATTCTTCAGCGGGGCTCTGAGCGCTCAGTACATTGTAGATTTTGAAGGAACGGGAGAAACCAAGACGGGATATGCATCCGGTACGGTGAATCTCTCGAGCCTTGATTGGGATATGACCGAAGCTCTGATTGGCACTTCAGCGTCAGATTGGAAGAATGGCGCTCGCTCTGCGCGTATGCGCGGGTACGGTGAATCTGCAATGACCATGCTGGAAGACAAAACCGGAGGTGCCGGAAATGTTACCTTTCAGTACAGACGCTTTGGTACGGATCAGCAGGTTGCATGGCGCGTGGAGTACAGTACCGATCAAGGTCAAACCTGGACCCAATTGGGAAATGACTTTACTGCACCAGCTAGTAATGATGTACAAACTTTTTCCGAAGATGTGGATACACCCGATGATATTCGTATCCGCATTTCTTCTGTTGCGACCACAGGTGCTGATAACCGTCGTCTCAATATCGATGATATCACTATCACCGATTTTGTTGCACAGGGTTCGCCGGTCATTTCAGCTTCGCCAACCACCCTTAACCTTGACGGCTACCAGGAAGGTTCAGGTCCTTCAACCTCAGGAATTCTCTCTGTATCCGGTGAAGATATGACTGGAGACATTTCATTCTCACAAGTGTCAAACTTTGAGTTCTCATTTGACGATGTGAACTTTTTCCCTTCATTGCCGGATTTGGAGCAGTTTGGTGGAATTATTCCAAATACCGAGTATTTTGTGCGTCTGCAAGGAGGTCTTACTGCCGGTCAATATACGGAGCAACTCACGTTGTCAAGTCCGGGTGCAAACGATGTGGTTGTAACGCTGAGCGCAGAAGTCACAGGTGTTCCTCAGGGCTTGATTATCAGCCAGCACGTGGAAACCGATTCAGGAACTACACCCAAGGGAATTGAGCTTTGGAATCAGACAGGTGCTTCGCTGGATTTCTCAACCCATAATCTCGTCATTTTGCAGGGAACCAATGGAAATACTCCTATTCCCGCGGTGACAATAAGTTCCGGGACCCTCGATGATGGTGAAGTGATGGTTGTGGGCACGGCCGATATCGGGACCCACCTCACAGCGCAAGGCCTTGGCAGCGTGCTGTTCGTCCCATTTAACTTTACTTTTAACGGAAACGATGCACTGGTTATCCAACTTAACGGAGTAGTTGAAGATACTTTTGGTGAGCCCGGTGTAGACCCGGGTGTTGCATGGGAAGGAAACGGCGTTTCTACGCGGGACTCTAACATCCAGCTCATTTGCGATATCACCACCGGAGCACCTGAGGGTTGGTCAGACCCGAGTATTCGTTTCGAAAATGTTGGAGGCGGGCAGGACCTCACCGGGTTCGGAGTACCACCGCAACCCTGTAGTGCGCCGCAATGCAGCATTGACGAGGTGACATTTGCAAATGTGTCTGCCTGTGATCTGGAAGACAACAGCTACACTGCGGATATTACCGTGACCTACACGAATGATCCGGGAGGTAATCTTGTGGTGAATGGACAGATCTTTGCCGTAACCTCTTCGCCGCAAACAGTCGAGTTGACACTCGATTCTGATGGTTTGGATGTAGATGTGGAAGTTTCATTTGCGCTCAATCCTTCTTGTTCGTTTCTCAGTGAAGCTTTGTTTACAGCTCCTCAGGCATGTGTGATTCCTGAACCTGAGTGTGGTAATGAAAGCTTTTCCAACATGGGAGCGGGGAATTCAGGTTCTTACCTTACATACAATTATGTGGGTGATGATGGTTATGATATCACCATCACAGATGCGCGAAACGACCAAACCATCAATGGCCGGGCTGCAACCATCCGAAACGGATCTGCCACCGTGCAAGGCGCTATAGGTGGCATTGGCGACCTCACCCTCACTACGCAGCGAAAATTTGCAGGTGGAGCTGGTAACCTTACGGTTGAGGTGAACGGAAACCCCGTAGGAACCATTCCTTACGATGCTACCATACAAACCACTACAATTAGCGGCATCAATGTTCCCGGAACAGTAAATATCGAAATCATCAACCCAAATATCGGCAATGACCGCGTTGCAATTGATGATCTGATCTGGACTTGCTTCAGTGCTCCCGGTATTCAGCTATCTCCAATCTCGGGTAATACCGATGAAAGCGGAACAACAGCTACTTTTGATGTGACTCTTACCGAGGAACCTGCTTCTGATGTGGTTCTTACCGTAACAAGCGGTGATATTACTGAAAACACGGTAGCCCCGTCAACGCTCACTTTTGATGCAAGCAACTGGGATATTCCGCAAACGGTTACAGTAACGGGTGTTCCTGATGGAATCATAGATGGCGACCAGACAACAACCATCACCGTGGCTGTTGATGATGCACAGTCTGACCCTTCTTACCACGGACTTTTCGCCACCATTGATGTAATCAACGAGGATATTGACGCCTGCGACGAACCTGTGTGGGAAGTAGTGAACATAACCACCAATTCCAGCTTTAACAACGGTGGGGCATGGACGCCGATTCCCGGAGGTTTCTCCGCGAATGGCTTCTGTGGTGGCGGTTGCCAGGAAGATGTGGATACCTGGTTGGTATTCGGACCGCTTGATTTGAGTAGCTCAACATCGCTTAACTTGTTGTTCGATGCTTCCGAAAGCTTCGGTACAACAGACCTTACCATCCAGTATTCTACAGATTACGCGTTGTCTCCTTGTCCGCTATGGGCAACCTGGAGCGGCCAAACTTTGCTCACCGACCCCGGTGCGATTGATATTGACCTCAGCGGTGCAGCAGGGCAGTCAGGTGTGTACATAGGTATCGCTTATACCACTGATGGCTCAACCGGATACAGCTCGTGGTCGCTCACCAATTTTGAAATTGTTTCGGATGTGTGTCCAACAGTAGGAACTCCGGTAGTCTCAGATTGCACGATTCCCGCACCTGCTAACAACGAATGTGCAGACGCACAATCATTGTCAGTGCCTGCATGGCCTG
>REDV01000032.1 GCA_007695365.1 Cryomorphaceae bacterium
GCAATCACTTCGGCACGGATAAAGCCTTTCTCGAAGTCAGTGTGTATAACTCCTGCTGCCTGAGGCGCTGTAGCTCCTTCGCGAATGGTCCAGGCGCGTACCTCTTTCACTCCGGCAGTAAAATAGGTTTGCAGATTGAGAAGTCTGTAAGCCGCGCGAATCAGTTTGCTCACACCGGCCTCTTTGAGACCGAGGTCTTCCAGAAACATCTGGCGCTCTTCGTAGGTTTCCAGTCCGGCAATATCGGCTTCAATACCTGCGCCAAGCACGAGGACTTCGGCGTTTTCCTGCTTCACGGCTGCTTTCACGGCTTCTACGTGAACATTTCCCGTTACAACAGACCCCTCATCTACGTTGCACACGTAAAGCACAGGTTTGGCTGTGAGCAGGTGCAGGTCTTTAACCATGGGCTTTTCGGCCTCTTCAAGCTCAATTACCCGCGCCGAATTGCCCTGCAAGAGGGTTTGCTGAAAACGCTCGAGCAATGCCGCTTTTTTCTGGGCGTCCTTGTCGCCTGTTTTGGCAGCCCGTTGCACAGTAGCAAGATGTTTTTCAACCGTTTCCAGATCTTTGAGCTGAAGTTCAGTGTCAATCACTTCCTTATCGCGGACAGGGTTCACCGAGCCATCTACATGCACCACGTTGTCATCGTCAAAACAGCGCAAAACGTGTATGATGGCGTTGGTTTCGCGAATATTCCCCAGAAACTGGTTACCCAGCCCTTCGCCTTTGCTGGCTCCTTTCACCAGCCCGGCAATATCTACAATTTCAATGGTGGTCGGAACCACGCGCTCTGGCTTTACCAACTCTGCCAGTTTGTTCAGGCGCTCATCGGGTACAGTTATGACCCCAACGTTGGGTTCAATGGTGCAAAACGGAAAGTTGGCCGACTGGGCCTTTGCATTAGACAAACAGTTAAAAAGGGTTGATTTACCCACGTTGGGTAAACCCACAATTCCGCATTTAAGAGCCATGGTTCAAAATTTGGCGCAAATGTACACTATTTACCCTCTGCCCATAAAGCCCCTTTTCTGCGCTGTGCCTGTGGCGAAAACCTGTCTGACAGGCTGGGTAACTTGCTTCTCAACCTTTCGTGTGTGCTGATCATGGACTTTGCATGAAGAGCACTTTCACAAATTTGGCAGCGTTTTTAACAGGTTAAGATGTGCCTGATTCAAGTCAGAAAAAATGCCGCGCATATGTACCACTGTTTTCCACAAACGCTCTTCATAACTCGCAATAATAATCTGCATGGCGGAAAGTCAAAGTTCTATTTTTACCACAAACTTCTTGAGCCTCAAAAAATGGATAAACTCACTACACTTCAGGAAATTGCGCAACAAATACGACGCGATATTGTACGCATGGTACACGCTGTTAACTCCGGTCACCCGGGTGGCTCATTGGGTTGCACCGATTATTTTGTGGCCTTGTTTTTTGAGGTGATGAATCATCAGCCCAAACCATTTGATATGGACGGCCACGGACAGGATTTGTTTTTCCTGAGCAACGGACATATTTCGCCCGTGTTTTACAGCACCCTTGCCCGAAGTGGTTATTTTGATGTAAGCGAGTTGGCTACTTTTCGCAAGCTCAATTCGCGTTTGCAGGGTCACCCCGCCACCCACGAGGGATTACCCGGTGTGCGTGTGGCCTCCGGCTCGCTCGGCCAGGGTTTGTCCGTTGCTCTTGGCGCCGCTTTGGCCAAAAAGCTCAATCAGGACAAGCATCTTATCTATTCCCTGCACGGCGATGGCGAACTGCAGGAAGGCCAAATTTGGGAAGCCGCCATGTTTGCCGCACACCACAAAATTGACAACATCATTTCTACCGTAGATTTTAATGGCAGACAAATTGATGGTGATGTTGAAGACGTAATGTCTCTGGGCGATTTGAGCGCCAAGTGGGAATCGTTTGGATGGCACGTAGTGGAAATGGAAGGCAACGACATTGCCGCCGTTATTTCCGGACTTCGCGAAGCCCAAACCCACACAGGCAAAGGAAAGCCGGTGGTAATACTGATGACAACAGAAATGGGGCAAGGAGTTGACTATATGATGGGAAGCCACAAATGGCACGGAGTGGCCCCCAACGACGAACAACTTGAAAAAGCCCTTGCGCAACTGCCCGAAACGCTGGGCGACTACTAATACCTGATGAACGCTTTATTGCGATATCTGCTTCTGACCTCTGCTCTGCTGGTGGCGTTTCAAGCCCTTGCGCAGGACAAACCCCTCACGCGGATTCTGTTTGTGTTCGACGCGTCGAACTCCATGCACGGCCGCTGGGAGAGCAAAAGTAAAATTGAAGTGGCCCGTAAGTTATTGGGGCAAAGTATGGACGAGTTAAAGGATGTAGAAAACCTCGAACTCGCTTTGAGGGTTTATGGCCATCAAACACCCATTACACCCGGTAATCAGGATTGTGAAGATACGCGCCTTGAGGTGGCCTTTGGCCCGAACAACCACAATCGCATCAAGCAAATTATCAATCAGATCAATCCCAAGGGCACCACCCCCATAGCCCGCTCGCTGGAGAAAGCCGCCAATGATTTTCCCAAGTGCAAGGATTGCCGCAACATCATTATTCTGATTACCGATGGCATTGAGGCCTGCGACGGTGATCCCTGCGCGGTATCGCGGGCCCTGCAGAAAAAGGGCGTGATCCTCAAGCCTTTTGTAATTGGAGTGGGGCTCGACGAGGGTTTCAAAAGCACCTTTGAATGCGTAGGGAATTACTACGATGCCACCAACGAAGAAACCTTTCAAAACGTGTTGCGGATTGTGATATCGCAAGCACTGAACAGCACTACTTCTCAAATCAATCTGCTTAATATCAACGCTAAACCAACCGAGAGCAATGTTCCTGTGAGCATTTACAACAACCACACCGGTGAGTTGATATGGAACATCGTGCATACACTGAACCACCGCGGCGACCCTGATACGCTAAACCTCGACCCCACCGTAAACTACGATTTTGTGGTGCACAGTTTGCCGCAGGTGCGGAAGGATAATGTGAGCCTCACCCCCGGAATTCACAACGTAATTGGAATTGATGTGCCGCGCGGTTCGCTCGAGCTCAAAATGGCCGCCAAGATTCGCGGAATGGAGCTACAGGCCATCGTACGCCAAAAGGGCGAAATGAATACCCTTCACGTGCAGACTTTTAACACACAGCAGCAATACCTGGTGGGTACATACGACCTTGAAGTGCTCACACTACCGAGGTTAATTATCAAGGATGTAGCAATTGACCAAAGCCACACAACCACCATTGAAATTCCGCAGCCCGGTGTAGTGAACCTACAGATGAACTCACCCGGCTACGGCAGTATTTTTGAGCTCGGCAAAGGTGAAATGAAGTGGGTTTGCGATTTGGACGATCATACTGCCAACGTCCAGTATCACCTTCTTCCCGGCAAGTACAAAATTGTGTACCGCTCCAAAAAGGCGAAGCAAACCATCTACAGTAAAGAACAGGAATTCAATATTCAACCAGGGGCATCCACGCACCTCAAATTGTAATACCCTTATGCAACAAATTGAAGTTACCGGCAAAAAGGACACCCGCTCAGGATTCGGCGCAGGATTGCTCGAATTGGGTCACCAAAACCCCAATGTGGTCGGGCTGTGTGCCGATCTTACGGGTTCGCTCAAAATGAATGCCTTTCAGGATGCTTTTCCCGATAGATTTTACCAGGTGGGTATTGCCGAGGCCAACATGATGGGTGTGGCTGCGGGTCTCACCATCGGAGGGAAAATCCCCTTCACCGGAACCTTTGCCAACTTCTCTACCGGCAGGGTGTATGACCAGATCAGGCAGAGTATCGCCTATTCGCACAAGAATGTGAAAATTTGCGCATCGCACGCGGGCCTCACACTGGGTGAAGACGGTGCTACCCACCAGATTCTCGAAGATATTGGCATGATGAAAATGCTGCCCGGCATGGTGGTGATCAATCCCTGCGATTACAACCAGTGCCGGCTTGCAACCATCGCCATTGCTGAGCACTACGGACCTGTTTACCTTCGTTTCGGACGACCATCAGTGCCCATTTTTACCGACGAAAATGCCCGATTTGAAATTGGAAAAGCCGTACCCATGATAGACGGCAGTGATGTAACAATTTTTGCCACCGGTCATTTGGTGTGGAAATCCATCGAAGCCGCTCGCAAACTCAACGACGAAGGCATCAGCGCTCAGGTAATCAACATACACACCATTAAACCTTTGGACGAAGAGACAGTCTTAGACGCTGTAAGCCGCACACGCTGCGTAGTTACTGCCGAAGAGCATCAGCGCCACGGCGGATTGGGCGACAGCATAGCGCAACTTTTGGCGCTCAAAATGCCCACTCCCATGGAAATGGTTGCTGTGAATGACTCTTTCGGCGAAAGTGGCACTCCCGATGAATTGATGACCAAGTACGGTATTGATACAGAGGATGTGGCTGCTGCTGCCAGACGTGTGTTGAGCCGTAAATAAAGGCATCAACACCCAATGGATGGATCATCCAACCGATCGTGATATTCTCGATGCGCTGCGCAACAACTCCGTGCCCGATGAGGCATTCAGGAGACTTTTGCGCGTCTATCAGGAGCGTTTGTACTGGCATGTGAGACGAATGGTCATTGATCACGACGACGCCCATGATGTGATGCAGGAAGTATGGATTCGGGTGTGGCGGGCACTTCCCGGATTTAGGGAGGAAGCCGCGCTGTACACCTGGCTTTATCGGATTGCCTCAAACGAGAGTCTGAGCCATATTAAAAAACAAAAACGACAGCGCGACCACAAGCAACAGCACAGTCAGGAAGTGGCAGCACGCGGATTGAACGCCGACCCCTACTTTGACGGGGATGAAGCTCAAAAAGCCCTGATGCAGGCAGTGGAAAGTCTGCCGGACAAACAACGTTTGGTCTTTAACCTCAAGTATTTCGACGATTTAAAATACGAAGAAATCGCCACCATCACCGAAACCAGTGTGGGCGCGCTCAAAGCCTCTTACCACCACGCCGTAAAGAAAGTTGAGGAACATTTGCGCAACGCTTTAAACCAAATGACCTGAAAAACATCCAAGCCTATGCAAACAAGTGATACACCCATGGAAGATTTGCACAAAGATCCGCTGAATGAAGCACCACTGCTGCGCGAATTGCGTGGCAAAGGCTCGGGAATGAGCGTTCCTGAGGGGTACTTTGAAGCAACACGTGCTGAGCTCGGGCAAACCATTCCGGATACCTCTGCCGCTGTGAGGAAATTGCCCCTGAAATGGTACTTTGCTGCTGCCGCATCGCTGGCCATTGCTTTTGGCGCGGTTTTCCTGTGGTCATCGCGAGAGAGTATTGAGATGCGGGCAGAAGTGTCGCAGGAAGAACTTTGGGAGTCAGACGCGTTTTTTCTGGCAGCTTCTGAAGCTATTTACGACATGTACGAAAGTGATTTTTCCGAAAACACCGACGACGACATCATTAACTACCTCGTCTTTGAAGACATTTCCATACAACTCATCCTCGAAGAACTCACACCATGAAAACCGTTCAAACCCTTTTCACAGCGATTGTTCTGCTATGTAGCACAGCACTTTCTGGCCAACACGGCCCGGAGGTTCACCAGGAAATAGAAGCCCGCAAGGTGGCTTTTCTGTCGCAAAAACTTTCGCTCACCACATCGGAAGCACAGACGTTCTGGCCCATTTACAACGAGTACAGCGAACAGATGCACAACCTTCGGCGAGCGCGCAAAAAATCGCATCGGGCTCAAAAACAGGATACATCACTTTCCGACGCCGAGCTGGAAGCCTCCATCCGCGAGCAGTTTGAATTGGAGCGCGGCGAGATTGCCATTCGCGAGAAGTACTTCGACCTTTTCAAAACCGTGCTTTCTATGGAGAAAATAGCCAGGCTCTACAACCTGGAACACGAGTTTAAGCGCGAGTTACTTCGCGAAATGCGCGAAAATTGTAAACGCGGAAAATAAAGCTCGACGTACCTTTGCGGCAATTAATACCCGGGTATGTCAACCAATCGCGAACGTTTTTTTGCCCTTCAGGCGCAAACCACCGACCATCCCATGGGCCTCGAAATTGCCCATGCCGAAGGTATCTGGGTAACCGACACCAATGGCATACGCTACATGGATTTGGTTTCGGGACTTGCCGTAACCAATATCGGTCACCGGCATCCAGCTGTTATTGAGGCCATCAAGTCGCAATGCGATTGGTACCTGCACGCCATGCCCTATGGCGAATACATCCAGGCACCCCAGGTTGAACTTGCCGAACGCATGTGCACGCTGGCCCCGGCTCCACTCAAAAACATCTATTACGTAAACTCAGGAACTGAAGCCAATGAGGCGGCTCTGAAACTCGCCAAGCGATACACCGGACGTACGCAACTCATCGGTTTTCAGGGAGCATACCACGGCAGTACGCATGGTTCTTTGAGTCTATCGGGCAACGAAAAAAAGAAAACGGCTTTCAGGCCCTTGCTACCTGACACCGACCATCTGCGCATCAATGTGTTTGAAGACCTGGAGCGCATCACTCACCGTACCGCCGGGGTGATTCTGGAAACCATTCAGGCCGATGCCGGGGTTCGTATTCCAGCAGTTGGGTTCATGCAGGCCTTGCGTGCGCGTTGTGACGAAACCGGTGCCCTGCTGATTCTTGACGAGATTCAAAGCGGCATGGGACGCACGGGAAAGCTCTTTGCTTTTGAGCATTATGGAATTATACCCGATGTGGTGACCCTGGCCAAAGCGTTTGGAGCCGGTATGCCCATGGGCGCGTTTATGGCTGCGCCGGAAGTGATGGCTTCGCTGCGATCTAAACCCATGCTCGGGCATATCACCACTTTTGGTGGACACCCGGTTTGTTGTGCCGCAGCCTTGGCCGGACTTAACGCGTTGATTGACGAGCGCATGATGGAAAATTGCGAAGCCAAAGGAGCGCTGTTTGAGTCACTGTTGAATCATCCGGCTGTACAGGAGATCCGCAGAAAAGGACTGATGCTGGCCGTAGAATTTGAAAGTTTTGAGCAGGTGCATGCCATTTACCATGCGTGTCTTGAAAGAGGTGTGATTACCTTCTGGTTTTTGTCGTGCAACAACAGTTTTCGCCTGGCACCCCCACTTAACATCACCGAAGAGGAAATTCGCGATGCCTGCGCGCGAATGAGCGAAGCCATGAATTCAGTGCTCGGTTGAGCCTATTTGCGCGGCCACCATGTAGTTTACCGTATCCTCTGCCCACATTTGGTATGTAAGCTGTGAGGGATGAACTCCATCGCTGAAGAGCTTTTGAACCCCCAATTCGGCAGCCTTTTCACCAAACTTACTGCTGCGGCGGGCAAAGTGAAGATGCCGGTGCCCCTGGGTATATTCTTCCAAAGCGTTGCCCAACAAATCAGATAATCCTCCGAGAATACGCTTCATTAAAGGCGTAAAAGCCGGAAACTGCGATATGGGTGGTGTATCGAGAAAAACGATGGGTACCTCTCCAAATTCACGTCGAAGTTCTGTGACGAGCGCATCGCATTCAGCAATAAACTTTTCGGGGCTGTGGAGCGCAAAGGCGTCGTTGCCACCCAAACCGAGCACGATGCAATCTACTGCATCCCAACTTATGTCGGGCAAAATCAATTTCCGCACCGCGCGTACTGTGTATCCGCTCTCTGCACACACACGCCATTGCACAGGCCTTTCGAGATGTTGAGACAACAGTTCACCGAGCTTTCCGGCAAGGCCCATTTCGTGGCGGTCCACTCCTACCCCTGCTACCGTGCTTTCACCCAAAAAAAGCAGGTTAAAGTTTTTGGTGGAAAACGATGTACCGGCCACACCTTCGGGTCCTTCGGCATTTGGCAACCGGGGTACACGGCGTTTTACACCACGCGCCTGAAAAATGAGTAAAGGCAACATGGGCACTACCCACCACGCTGCCCGTCGGTATGTGCGCATTGCATTAGATACAGACATGAATCAGGCTGCGTTTTCGGGTTCCAACACCCGCACAAAGAAACGTTCAATGCGTTGGTTGCCACTAACCAGGCAGCAGGTAAAACGCGAACCTTCCCACGATGACATGGAAACCTCCACACTGTGTTTGCCTGCATCGAGTTTTTGATCTTCGATGATGCGCGCAATTTCTGAAGATTGCTCGTTTAGCACCAAGATGGTAACGGCGTCGTTTTCGGGAAGTTCAAAACGCACCACCAGCTTGTTGCCCGGGTGTTGCTCCAGCGGGAAAAGAAAAGCAAAACGATGGTCAAAACGAGCGCTTCCACCCACCCAACGGAGAAACTTCCGATAGGCCAAAGCAATCACAATGATTGTTAGAAGTACGATGACCACTTTTTGCCAATACGTCCATTCCATAGCTACAGAGCAATCAAACCATCAATTTTCTTGGCTTCGCGATACACATCCAATACTGCCTGGGCCGACATCATCACCTCGCGGATGGTAATGGCAGTGTAGTTTCCTTTGGAAGACGGTCGCTGGCGAATTTCTGCCGTTTTGCTGTTGAAAAGGGATTGCACCAGCGCGATTTTTTCATTGTCGCTGGGAACCACAAACTTAAACATAAAAAGAGCTGGCCATTCGTGGTGCTCGTTGAGCAATTTTCGCACGCGCTCGTTTTCGCCGTTGTTTTCTTTCGTCATCGCAGCAAAGTTAGCCATTCGAATGCAGAATACAGTCCCGAAAGAAATGATGGTACAA
>REDV01000033.1 GCA_007695365.1 Cryomorphaceae bacterium
AGATTCTCCTTTTACACTTTACAAACAAAGCCGCACGCGTTGCAAACGCGCGCTAGCATAGAGGATGATGTCAGCGTAGCGAGACGCTACGCTAACTGGTTATTAGTAATTTGTCATTTCGACCGAAGCAGCGACGCCAGGAGCTGCGTAGCGGAGAAATCTCTTACGAGATGAAGCGTGAAATGAATGAGATTTCTCCACTACACACCTCGTTCCTCGGTGTTCCGGTCGAAATGACAAAAGGGTGGGATGAAAAGCATTACTTCGTTCCCCGGAGTTGCGGTGGAAGCGGAAAAATCCTTGTCTTTTGGCTACCTTTGAACAAGAACCCACGGCCTATGAAGAACTACCTGATTATACTGCTTGTTCTGGCGGTGGCCACAGCGTGCGAGCCTACCCCGGAAACAGCACAAAATCCGGCAGCTACCCCTGCTGAAAGCTCCCCACGCAAAGCCAGCGTCGCCGAAATTGAGGAAGGCATCCGCCATTACATCGATCGCGTTTCGGAACTGCACGGCGGGGTCTTTCCGGTGCCCTACCAGGACGACACCCTCCTGCTCAGATTGGTACGCGTGCACACTGAATACCTCTCGAACCTGGGACCCGGGCGACAATTTGCATGTGTAGATCTGGTTGATTTATCGGGCGATGTGTACGATGTGGATTTTTTCTTATCAGGTAAACCCGGCTCCATGGAGGTAACCGAAACCACTGTACACAAGCTCAACGGCAAACCTTTCTACACCTGGAAACAACAAAAAGACAAAACCTGGAAGCGCCTACCCGTGAAAGACGCAGGCAATCGCCTTCTCGGAGTGGTGGAAGGTGAAGACCGCTTTACCTTTCGCTACGAAGTAACCCTGCCTCCGGGTGAGGGCACAGCCAGTGTGTGGATACCGGTTCCCACATCGGACGAATTTCAGGAAGTGGAGCCATTGTCGGTGCATGTGCATGTGGACGATTATCAATACACCACCGATACCGCTTTCGGCAACCGGATTTTCTTTGCGCAAGTGGCACTCGGGCCCGAAGAACAAAGCATCGCAATGGATTACCTCGTAAACCGAAAAGAAAAAAGCGCGTACAGCGATCCGAATCACCCACCGGAAGACTACCTCGGCGCCCGTCCGCTGTTACCCGTAGGCGGACGCTTTACCGGCGTGCTTCAGGACATTCTCCGCGGACGTGAAAAAGACCCCCCGCTTATGCAGGCACGCGCCATTTATGATCATATCATTGATACCGTGCGCTACCGGAAGGCCGGAGAGTACGGTACGGGCGACGCCAACCACGCCTGCGACGCACTCAGTGGCAATTGCACCGAATTTCACTCACTGTTTATCTCCCTGGCGCGCACAGCGGGTATTCCGGCCCGGTTTGCCATTGGTGCTGCCATTCCCTCCGACCGAAATGAGGGCGGCATAGATGGCTACCACTGCTGGGCCGAATTTTATGCGGATGACAAGTGGTGGCCTGTGGATATCAGCGAAGCCAACAAGTACTCTGCATTGGCTACCTATTACTTTGGCCATCACCCGGCCAACCGCATAGAGTTGAGCCGCGGACGAAACCTTCAGCTTGTGCCACCTCCGGCGTCAGGACGCGTTCCTTTTTTCGCGTATCCACTGGTGGAAATAAACGGCAAAGCAATCCCCGTTCGCACGTACTTCAGTTTTGAGCGCGAAGGGCCTATACCCCTCTAGAGGGCTTGGTCTGGGTACTTTTTTAGTGAGGATGCTCAGATCCGCCTGAGGGGTGCTCATCACCTTCTGCTTCATCAGCAGGGTGCTCATCGTCGGTGGGATGTTCATCGCCGTCGGCAGGATGCTCGGCATCGGCAGGATGTTCAGCTTCCGTTGCTGTAGTATCGGCAGGCATTTCGGTGGTTTCTTCCCCGGTTTCTGTTGCAGCGGGTTGCGGGGCATCACCACAGGAGACAGTGAGGAAAGCAAAGGCCACAAAAGCAGCCATCCATTGGCTCAATTTGGTTGAATTTTTCATGTTGATAGGTTTGGTGGCCGAAAATACGGAAAATTGGGAAAGAGAGGGGAGTGAAGAGTTAAGAGGTGTCAGCGTAGCGAGACGCTACGCTGAAATGGTTATAAGTAATTTGTCATTTCGACCGAAGCAGCGACGCCAGGAGCTGCGTAGCGGAGAAATCTCTTACGAGATGAAGCGTGAACTGAGTGAGATTTCTCCCCCGAAATGCTTCGGGCAGGCTACTCCGTGCTTCGTACCTCAGCACTCCGGTCGAAATGACAAAAGGGTGGGATGAGAAGTAATACTTCGTTCCCCGGCACTCCGATCGAAATGATAAAGTAACGTGGTGTAATGGGCTTTTATTCTGATTACTAATTTTTTGTCATTTCGACCGAAGCAGCGACGCCAGGAGCTGCGTAGCGGAGAAATCTCTTACGAGATGAAGCGTGAAATGAATGAGATTTCTCCACTACACACCTCGTTCCTCGGTGTTCCGGTCGAAATGACAAAAGGGTGGGATGAGAAGTAATACCTCGTTCCTCAGCAATCCCCCGAACTCGGGCGCGTTTGCAACGCGTTCGGGGGTGTTGGTATAGATTCTCACGGCTTACAACCGGAATCAAAAAAGCAGGCGGGGACGCCTTGAAGATGTCAGCGTAGCGAGACGCTACGCTGAACTGAGCTTGAGCGAATGGTGCAATGGGCCGATTAGACAATTAGACGATTAGACGATTAGACAATTAGTCAATTTGACGATCATTCATCAGGCCACCAGGCCACTTTTCAGGCGGCTCCTTTAGCATAGCGGGACGCTACGCTGAAGGGCGTTCTTACCCTCTCACCTTTCTGCGCAACTTGAGCCACATCATTTTCAAAACCTGCGCGGGGGTAAGCTGGCTTGAAAGGCGATCCAGATCGGCGATAAAATCCTGCTCAATGCGCTGCTTCATATCGGCTGCATAGCTGTTCATCACCCAGGCATCCACCGCTTCTTCTATCTCCTTGCGGTACTGGCCCCCGGTGTCCATATCGAGCATACGGAACATATAAACCAGGTTCAGCAACAACACACTGCGCTGCCTGAACTGCTGACTCATACCGCCCTCATGCTTGCGGTACACACCCATGACGCCTTCAATGCGGTGTAGATACCCTTTTGATGCCAGCATAAGCTGCTGCAAATAGTCACCATTTGAAACATTTCCCCACCAATCGGGCAGTTCATACATTTCCCTCCTATACACTATGCTGCACGTTGGAACAAGCCAATGCTTGAGGATATCAGCAAACTCATAATCCTGCTTTTCATACTGTTCCATGAACAAGCGGCGGGTTCCGGTTTGCTCGTTCAGGCGCTCCACATTGTGAAATGACATGGAGCAGTCCGGATTTGATTCCAGGTAGCTCACCTGCTTTTGTAGCTTGGTAGGGTCCGTCCAATAGTCATCACCTTCACACAGGGCCACATATTTTGCGTCAATCCAGTCAAAGAATGCTCGCCTGCGCCCATGGTAGGTACCATGCTTTCTTTTAAGCTGGTAGGTATTTTCTTCCTGGTAATAAACTTTAATCAGCTGCGGATAAGCCCGCTCATATTTCTGAAGGATCTCCCTTGTTTTATCTGTGGACGCATCATCGTGAACAAACATTTTCACGGGGAAGGTGGTTTCTTGCATCAACACCCCTTCCAGGCAGCTTTCAATGTATTTCTCGTGCATGAAAGTCATAGTACGCACACAGAGCAAGGGTTGCGTGCCCTCAGGCCACTTTTGATCTTTGAGTGCTTGAGGCTTTATGAGATGCTCGAACTGATCTTTTTGCATGGCACTTTATACGGTTGCGATGGGGGTGAGTGGTGAGCCTACAGCCCCTGTGAGCCTGAGTGGGGGTGCGGTCAGCATAAAGCGGTTTCGGTTATGTGCCCGAAGCCATTTAGCGAGATCGGCCAACAGCCACAACTCGCCGAGGTGCACACCGAGGCGGAACAAACACAGTTCGTGGAGCGGTAGATTGCTTCCGGTGGTGCCTTCGCGTACCTTTTTGCCCACGGCCTCAACGGCCAGGTTATCGGAAGCTATCACAGACACGCCGCTGTCGGCAATCCACTGCAGCAGTTTTTCGTCAAAGCCATTGAGCACCGCGCAGGCCTTGTTAATGCTTTCGTCGGGGCAACCTTTTCCGGCCATAATCAATTGATCGAGTCCGGTCCATATACAGAGCATATCTCCTTGTTCTACCTCCACACGGTCTTTTTCCATCACCCGCATAAGGTCGTCGTAGCCCACTTCGGCACGCGGAAAATCGCCAAAAGTGCTGTGGAGGTCAACCAGCACTCCCCTGCCCTGCACCCCGTGTGCGGCCATGTGTTCTATCCCCAGCGCGCGGGCGTTGGTTTCGTGCTGCTCATTCATGGTTACATCTTTTCCGGCGCTAAATCCGTTGTAGTACACGGGCTGCGGGTTGCCGTCTGCGTACACATCAAACAGGGCACCGCGGTGGGCCAGCGAATCCCATTGGGTAGAGTACTGGGTGTGCAGCAGAACCACATCGTCCGATCCGATATCGGTGTGGTGGGGGTTAAGTTGTTGCCAGAGGTAGTTGTAATAGGGCTCACCGTTTCGAATCACCGGCTTGAGCACCGGCGGGAAGCGCACTTTGTTGATGACCTGCCCGCCGGGATAGTCCAGCGGCAAACTAAGGCAAAAGGTCAAGCCTTCGCGCACTTCGGCCACGGCCTGCCGTACTTTTTCGGGGGTAATCAGGTTGAGGCGGCCCAACTGATCGTCCGGGCCCCAATCGCCCCAGGTGGAGCCTTCGGGTCGTTGTGTCCAGCGCGGGTTCATTGGTTTTGTAGTGCTTTTTCTGCTTGTTTCAGTACGGTGTCCACCATGTTTCCGGCCATTCCCGTGTAGTTTGCGGGGTCCAGCAATTCATCGATTCGGGCAACCGTCAGGTGGGCGGTGATGGCATCGTCGGCCAGCAGGGCCTCGCGCAGCGTTGTTTTCTGATCCATGGCCCGGCCGGCTGCAGCGTACACCAGGTGATGCGCTTCACTCTTGCCCACCAGTGGAGCCAGGCCCATCATCACGGCTTCCGACATCAGCAAGCCGCCTCCCATATCGAGGTTGGCGCGCATTTGTTCGGCGCCAACCCACAGGTTTTCCAGGATCAACCGGGTGTGGTGCAGTGAGCCCGACATGAGTACAAAGGCATCCGGTACTACCATCCATTCTACATGCATGTGCCCCACCCCGCGCTCGTGCTCCTGCATCATGGCAATCATTTGCGAGGAGGCCAGCTCGCGAAGCCGGTGGGCATTGGCAATAACAGGCTCGCAGGCAATGGGATTGCGCTTTTGGGGCAGCGTAGTACTGGCACCCCGCCCCGTTTCAAACGGCTCACTGAGCTCGCCAATTTCAGATCGCATCAGGATGGCTACCTCCTGGGCAATTTTGCCGAGCGTTGCACCGCAGAGCGCGAGAAAACCGAGCAATTCAGACCAGCGGTCGCGGGCGGTATGCCAGGTGATATCGGGAACCGAAAGTTCCAGGTGCTCCATCATTTTTTGTTGCACCGCCGGGCCCTTTTCTCCGAGGGTAGCGAAAGTGCCTACGGCGCCCGCGCACTGACCCACCAGCACACGCTTTCTAAGCTCGTGGAGCCGGTTGTGGTGACGCAATAGCTCATCGAGCCACACAGCAGCTTTGTATCCAAAGGTAATCGGTGCGGCCTGCTGCTGAAAAGTGCGGCCTGCCATCACGGTGTTGCGGTGTTTGGCGGCCAGTTTCATCAGGGCAGTGATGCACGCGTTGAGATCGGTGCTTACCAGTTGGAGCGCTTCCCGGATTTGAAGTACTGCGCCTGTATCGAGGATATCCTGGGTGGTAGCCCCGTAATGCACCCACCGCGCGGTTTCCTGATCGCATGCACGCGTAAGTTGTTTAACAAACGGCAAAATAGGGAAGCCCACTTTGTCGAATTCGGCTTTCATGGCGTCCTGATCAATGTTTTCGATGCGCGCGGCAGAAGCAATCTTTTCATCCGTGCCGGCCGGAATAACACCTGTGGCTACCTGCGCCCGCGCCAGCGCCACCTCCGTTTGCAACCACGCCTCAAGGCGCGCCTCATCAGAAAAAACAGCACGCATGGCCGCAGTGCCAAACATATCGCGGTAGTAGGAGGAGTCTAGAATGGTTGAAGGCATAGGGGTTATTTTACTCAATCCGCCAGATTTACAAAGGGGTTAAATCGGCTACTGATGTTTTCTATTTCAGACGGATTGTCCATTTTTTCACTAAAAAAAGTTGGGATTGTCCGCGAACAGTGACGCGACCATAAACCAAACGTATTGGCGCCAACCGAAGGTATTGCCACAATGTCTCCTTCGCTTAACGCAGGCGCTTCCAGATCTTTTGAAAGGTAGTCACCGTTGAAGCACAATGGGCCGGCAAGATCCGTTTTACCTTGCACTCCTGACCTGGTTTCGCCATTGGGAGTGTAGAACTCAAAGTTCAAGGCATTGTGTGGCGAATAAATTTCACGGGGGAAAAAATCAGCACCCAAATGTAAAAAGGCAATGTTCTTTTCTTTCAACGATCGAACATACTCTACCCTAGAGTATGCAAAGCCGTTATGAAGGTGAACCCATTGGCCAAACTCATTGGTTAAGCTGTACCTGAAATCCGCATTGATCATGATTTCCCTGACCCCCTTTCCATATTGAGTCATGAGGTCATTGGAAGCTTCAATATTGCGAAGTGCAGATAACCCGCCACCGAAATTAATTCCAGTCAGCATGAATGGTTTTTCAGCGCGCTTGAGTTCCGTGTTGATTTTATCGCATAGCCGTACCGTTTTTTGCAGGGCCTCTAAAAGTATTTCAGGTGTTTCTATTCTTGAGCCTACATGGATGTGAATGGTGGATATTCTTCCCGAAAACACTGCCTTCAGGATATCTTCCTCCAAAAAAATCGGAACGCCAAACTTGGAGTCCTCGCGGCTTACATTGTACAACATATCTGTTGACGGCTGAACCAGCGGGTTAATCCGCAATCCAACTTTCAGACTCTCGGCAGAGGGTATACGTTCAAGCTCGTCAATACTGTTAGCATTGATGCAAATACCCGGCAGGTGATGGGCACAATATTCCAGCTCTTTGCGTGTCTTAACCGGTGAGTTATACACGATCTTGTTAAATGGCGCACCGGCACTCACCGCGAGAAGCACTTCTTCAAAAGACGCTGCCTCAAGTCCCAATCCTTGTTCTACAATGCAACTCAAAACCGCGGGGTGGGGGTTGGTTTTGATGGCGACGGTATGCAATATTGCGAGGGAATCAAATGCCTGTTTGAGTACGTTCAGTCTTTCTACGAGCATTTGGCGGGAGTAGAAGATATACGCGGTGTCCGAGTCATGAAGAAGACCAGAGCGCACAATCCTTTGGTAAATACCTTGAGCCCTGCTATGTGAAGTGTCACCCATTAATGAATACCCTTTGTTGGTAAAACACCTGATTTTGTTTCGAGTCGAAATATACCGAGCGAAGGTAATTATTTTGCCTTTCCAGCCTTGACAAGACATGGCTGCACACGACGTGCTGTTAGCACGGCCTGTACCGTCACTTTTGGACTATTGCTCGTTAGCTGACGCGCTGTGATTCCCTGTGTTTCTCAGGGCATCCAAATGATTCAGCACAAGCTCAATTTTGTCATGTACCATTTGCATATCCGACTTGAAGCGCATCTCTACGATATCATCATCCAGTAAACCCAATTCGCCAATCAAATTGGAGCTGAGGGCCAGGCGCAGCGTTGCTGACCATGCGTTATCTGCATTTTTCAAAACTTTAACGGGTTGACCCAGCTGGATGATGACCGACGCAATTTTGTCGTTCAGCCCCAGTTGATCACGCAAGTCTGAATACAGGGATTCATGGATTGTTTTTGCGTCTTCCAGGTGCAATGCTGAGCCATCTGCTTGTTGAATGGCAAATGTGATGATACTGTTCAGCTCAAATGGAGACTCCGTGTTTCCGGGGTCTGTGTCTTCTTTGGTCTGTGAAGAGGCAGTGATTTCGGTAAGAAACTTTGAACCTTCTATCATTTCACGTGCTGCCCGATTAAATGCATTGATCACAAATTCAATGCGTTTATTGGGAACCAGGAAAACCTTATTCATTTCGTATACGGCAGCTTTCCAACGAAGTAACAGGCCCAGATTGTTGTCATCAGGTGCCTCACTCATGTTTTCACTTTGCCACCTTAGCGGATACTCAGGGCTTGAGAAAAAATCTTTCAAGCCGGGGTACAATTCAACATTCAGCGGTTCACTGTAACGCCCCGGAGGCAGCAGCAGCAACCCCGAAAAAGGAGGCCCTGAGTAAAACTTAGACCCCGTGAGGAGCACCGAAGCACCTAAACGGAGGTATTCGTTCACTCTCCTGATTGAAACCCTTCCCTGGCAACAATCCACCACAACATCTATCTGGTGGCCAAAGCCGTTAATGAACTTTTCAATTTCTTCAAAGCCCGGTAAAATGAGGCCCGTTTTAGACCGGTGAATGGCGTGCACAATGACTCTTTTACCCTGCGCTATGGCCTTTTCTATTTCCGACAAGTATGCCTCGTATAATGCACGCGAATCTCTTACACTGCCATCCTTCCGCCTGATATCAATATTGGCGTAAGAAATCAAATGGTCAGGAAAACCGGCAATGTTGCCTCCCAGTTTACATTGAATACCCTTGGGCGTTCTGTCAGAAAAATAGCGCCCACGCGCAGCATGCTCAATGCCGCTGCCAACCTCATTAGCAGCAAGTACAATGTTGTGTACGGCTTGCTGGTAACTGAGCGACAATGCCAATTGAATCAATTCTATATCGGTGCCCGATGAACCAAAAACCATATCCACCCCGGGGCTCAGCTCATAATACGATGCAATCTTGTTTCGGATTTTTTCAAACTCACCCACAAAAACGTCTGTACCCAGGCCCTCAGGGTACTGGTGCAGCAACACATTCAGGTACGACTCAACATACGAATAGGCCGAGACCGATATCGTGTTGCTTGTACAAGATGAATAAGACACAGCAAACTTCGGAAAAGGCGCGTGGCCATATGTATTCAGACCACTCTCATCTTTCAAAGTGATCCTGGAGTCCCCTCCCATGGACATAA
>REDV01000034.1 GCA_007695365.1 Cryomorphaceae bacterium
TCTTTTCTACAGGAATCACAAAGACTTGATGAAATAATTGAAACGCTTAAATGGGTTTTACAAAAATGAAAGTAAACAGTCATAATATAGAGTTTGGATATGAGTTGCTGAGTGCGATTCCGTATGCCTATGAACTGTATTTATCCGGCAAGCTTACCGGCACCACTTCAGGCAAAGCATCTGAGCCGCTGTATTACTTTTCTCCTAAACATACGATTAACCCTGAGCCGCGAAGCTGGTATAACACACCAAAAGCAACCGGTGCCGGCATACCTTACACGAACATACACAAACCGAATTTACAGCCTAAAGCGTTTCCACCTTATAAGGAGCATTACGCAAATGACGTATTTAAGTGGGATAAACCCACCCTTTGCATCTGCAACCGGGCTAACGTGGAATGGATGGCTGGGGTAATCAATTACTTCGATGCTGAAATGTTGGATTGGCTGTTCAGCAACCTAAAAGACCAATACGAAATTATATATTTCCCCATCGGTATCCCTAAAAATATACAGGACAATGCACCGCCTGAGCAGGTGTTCGATGACATTGCACTGGCTGAAAAGCACGGGGTAAGGGTATTTTCAACCTTATTAACAAGTCCTGAAAGATGGAATGCTGTTATGCTACAAGTATTCGCTAACTGCGAACACTACATCACAATGAATGGTGGTTACTCAATACTTGCAAGCTACTTCTCAGGGCAAAACATCATATTCAGCAAGCCCGGAAAGCCGCAATGTCAGGAGATTACACAAGGTAGCTTTTGGAGGTGGTACCCGAATATCAACGACGTGCAAACATTGCACGTACCTTCATATAGCGAACTAAAGCGAAAAGTTCAGGCTCTGTATATTGATAAACTTCCGACAGCGAACGTAATCATTCGCACATCAAACAGACCAAAGGCTTTCAGGTATGCGATGCAAAGCGTTTTGATGCAGGATTACCAGAATGTCAATATAGTCGTAACAGTAGACGATGAGCGCAGCGACAAGTACACTCATGGATACAATTGCAGGGTAATACCCGTTTCACAGCCACAACGCACACACCGGCCAAGTAATTCCAAGGATAAACCGGAGGGCAAACGGTCGTTTGGGCAATGGTTTCCGGCAAATGATTACATCGCACAGGCACAGGCGCGCGTAAAGGGGTATATTATGTTTCTGGACGACGATGACAAGTACGTAAGAAAAGACGCTATAAGTAAGGTTATGCAGCAGGCGCAGAAGGATAAGCTAATGGTTTGGAAGGTTCAATTTCCAAACTCAGTCATTCCTAACGGGTCTTTTGGCCAAACGCCTACCATTTGCGATATTGCAAGCATTGGGATGTGTTATCATAGTGACTACATACATAAATCAGATTGGACGCCGTGGAAATGTGCCGACTATCGCACCGCCGCCAAATGGGCTGATAATGAAATAATTTGGATTGACCAAGTATTAACCGCTCTGCAATCGCAGCCCGGACGTGGAATGCGTAAGGATGTGCAACAGGAGCACCAAATAATTATACCTATGAAAAAACCAATTGTAAAAGTACAATTTATCCGTGATTTCCAGGGGCGCAAAGCCGGGACAATCGAGGAGTTAAAATGGCACATTGCTGTAAATTTCATTTATCGCGAGGCCTGTGTAGAGGTTGAAGATCCTAAAGAGCCAGTAAAACAGATCCAGTCTGCCACGGGTAAGGTGATGACCGAAGCCACGGAAGACAACACGATGGTAAAAGCAAAACCGAAGCCACGCGCAAAGGCTAAGCCACGGCCCCGTAAAACCAAAGAAGAAAAAAACGCACCTGTAAAGACAAAGACAGATGAAACTGAAGATTAACACGGTCGGATATGAGCCTATCAGCTTGACAGATGCAAAGGAGTATCTTCAGGTTGACGGCTCACATGACGACAAGCTCATTACGCGCCTGATCACGGCAGCGCGCCAAATGGTAGAGACGATCTGCGGGGTTTCAATTGTTGAGAAATCCATTGAGGTTGGATCGGCAAACTTTCAAACACCATGGCTGCTTCCATACGGGCCGGTAAAAACTATGACCAGCGCAACGGTTGACGGTGAGACAGCAGAGATTGACGGTGATTACATAACTACCAGCGGCGCGATATTGGAAGCTGAATACATCGCGGGCTTTGAAGAGTTGCCAGCCGGATTGGAGCAGGCTATGTATGAGTTGATCAAATTATACTACGATGCACGGGGGATGCAGATGCAAATCCCTGATACATTGTACGGAGCACTGCAAAAGTATTCACGTAATTTGGTGGTATAATGAGACTAAAGGAACGCATAGAATTTTACAGACCTACTACCGAGCCGGACGAGGCCGGGGGTTATGACCGTACTGAATATGTAAAGCAGTACGAATGTTGGGCTAATGTCGATCAGGATAATTCAGCCCGTGAGATGCAATCTATGCAGACCGCTAACATGGTGATTGTGAAAGTTACGATACGATACAACCCGGCTTATGTGCCTGGCATCAAAGACAATATTAAATGGGGCGGTGTGTGGCTTACGATCCACGGCGAGCCTGACAGAAGCGAGCGCAACTGGCTGAAGTTCAGAGCAGCGTATGACCCTAACAGAGAATTACCCGAAATAGACTGATTATGGCAAGAGGTAGATTTATAGCATTGTTTATCAATAAACCGAGCGTGGCACGGACTGCAAGGCGTTTGGCTAAAACGGACAGTGATATACATAAAGGGCTGATCAGGATTGTAGAAACTACCGCGCAGGCTATTCATGGCGAATCACTACGCAATGCACCTAAAGGCGAAACAGCCGGATTGAGAACAGGCTACCAGATTGACGAAAGAAGGCTGAAACGCGATCTGCAAGCAAGCGTATTCAATGACACGTTTTACACGCCGTACCAGGAGTTCGGAACCGGCTCACTTGTAAGCGTACCGCCGGGGTTTGAAGCAATGGCGATGCAGTTCAAAGGAGCCGGAATTAAGGAGGTGAACATCACGCCGCAACCACACTTTGCCCCGGCCATTGAGCGCAACGAGCCGCGCCATATTAAAGCAATTGAAAAACTAATTGATAAACATACCGACCGATGAGAAAAGACGCAACACGGGAAATAAGACAACACTATGTCGATTTGCTTTCAGAGATTGAGGTAAACGACAAGGCTATACCGGTTTACAATCTGGCAAAGGTATCAGATCCGCCCCCGTACATCCTGGTATTTGGCGGTGTGAATGAGCAGGGCACCACCAAAGGCCCCCGGCATAGTGAAATATCAATTAACGTGGAGGTACATACAGCATACCGGGGCGATTATGGCGGTGAAAAGTTTATGGATGCGATCGTAAATGAAATCATTGAAAAGCGGTATGAAAAAGCACCGCGCTATGGCGAAACAGAAAACTTTCAATTAGTCACCTGCCAATACAACGCGGGCGAATCACTAAGATTACAGACTTCTACTGAGGTACATATAATAAGGCAAATCACATTCAATCATTTTGTAAACCAAAAAATATAAATAATTATGGCAGCAATAAACGGCTCATTATTCATATTGCGGGTAAAAACCAACGGAACTTGGTTGAGCCTGCTGGCTTCTGAGCAAAGCCACACTATTAATGTCAACCAGGACAACCCCACAGCGGTTGCAAAAGGCTCATTGGGCTGGACGCCTCGCATAGCCGGGTCGCGCGATTGGGATGTATCCATTGACGGGTTGATTGATCCTACCTCTGAGCTTTCAGAAGAGGAAATATTTGACATCATTGCAAACCGCGAGGACGTAGAGATACAATCCAGTTCAGATGAAACTGGAAGCGTAATGTATGAAGGCAAGGCATTGATAGGCAACTTCAGTAAAACATCTGAAGCGGAGCAGCCTGCTTCCTTCAGTGCATCTTTTGAGGCAAACGGTAAACTTGAAAAAGTAATCGTGGGTTCGTAATGGAGTTTAAACTAAATAGAGGCTTTTGGCGGCGCAAGGTTAAATTCACGTTTGACCTTGCAGCCCTGAAAGCTGCCACCGTAGCAACGCGGATGGATTTGGGGGAGTTCTATACCTCTGAAAAGCTGACCGATGATGACCGGCTATTCTTTCACGCTTACGGGGCTTGGCTCAACGGGCGGTCTGTTACGATTAAGACGCTGAAGAAGTTTACCCGGTTTTGGAGCAGATTGAGCGTAAAGCACCTGAACCAGGTAAAATCCTTTCGGGCACAATCCGAAATCGTATCAGAGCATTTTTTAAAGGCGGTAAAACAAACGCCGGGCGAAAAAAAAAACTCCTAACGTGGAACAGCCTGCATGATGTGATACTTGGTGAACTTAAAATGCCGCTGCGCGAAGGTATGAAATTAACGCTTAATGAAATAATGATTATGCAGCTTGGCAATATACGACAACAGGAGATGCAGCTACACTCAACGCGCCTAATTATGTGGGAGATTAGAAGTAAGTACCTGAAGAGAGGTAAGACCATAAGACCGGAGGATGTGTTCAAACTTTCATTTGATGCGGCAAAGCCACCGGAGCGATTGACAAAAGATAGGTTTTTAGAACTGATTAAAAAAACAAAAAATGTCACAGCAGACAACTAAAGTACATATTGACGCGGACAACCGGAAGTTAAAACGCGGCCTGAAAGACTCCGAAAAAGAGGTAAAAGGCTTCGGCGGCAAGATTGACGGCCTGGGTAAAAAGTTGGGTATGCTTGCCGGTGCTGCTGCCATTGGTGCAGTTGTAAAGGGCCTATTCAACATGGCTAAGCAGTTGGGGCAGACCGCTGACCGTCTTCTGGACTTAGAACAAATCACAGGAACCAGTACGGACGCGCTTCAAGAATGGGAACACGTGGCACGTATCGCGGGGGTCAATGCTGAAACGTATTCAAACGCTGTAATCGGCTTAACGCAACGCCTTGCGCGCGGTGCTGAAATGTCGGCAGGTTTGCGCATGGGTATTGAGCGGCTTGGCATCGAGATGAAGAACCAGAACGGCACGATGCGATCCGGTGCCGAAATCACGGAGGAGGCTATCACGAAACTGGCCGAAATGGACGACATTACGCAGCGCAACATCGCAGGGGCGCAACTGTTCTCAGGAGCATGGAAAGACCTTGCACCTATTTTGGCATTAGGAGCGGACGGCATCGAAGCAGCAAAGAATGAAGCGCGGGAGCTGGGGCTGGTAATGGATAGGGAGGCGTTGGAGAAGGCGAATGCGTTCAGGGTGGAGATGGAAAAAGTAAGTGCGCAATTTGGACGTTTTAAACAGGACGTAGGAATGCTTGTAATACCGGCCATTCTTGGTATTGTAAATGTATTACAGCGAGCTGTTGCGGGGTATAAGAACTTGCTTGGCCTTATGGGCAGCGTAACGGATCAGGCATTGGGGACGCCGCAAAAACAAGTAGATGATTTCATTGCATCGATTGATAGTATAATAGACAGGGAGCAACGAAGAGCCGCGATAGTTGAGGAAATTATATACTTACAGAATAAGAGTCGCGAACTATGGAGAGAGGAAGATAAAGCACTTCAGGAAATAGGCAATAGTATGGCCGAACAGGCTAAAATATTGCAGAAAAACTATGATGTGTACGTAGATTTAAAGGCCAAAGAAATAGCCGAAGCCGAAAAAGCAGCCGAAGCACAACGCATGGCAGAAGAGCAAGCAGAACAACAACGCAGGGATGCACTTGGCGAAATAGGCAGGCTGCAAGAGGACATCGGCAACTTAGAGAAAAGAATAATAGCGGCAAACACTGAGGCAATACGAGAAAAATACGCAATAGAAAAAGCACTGTTGCAAGAAAAGTTAGACCTTATAAAACAAACCATATCAGCAGAAGGATTGGGCGCAGCAGAAGCAGACCGGCGCGGGTTGACCGGTATATCACCGATGGCACCGCGCGGCGTTCAATTGGATGACGGGCATCAGGACTTTCTGGATCAGCAAAAAGAAAAGGAGATTGCATTAAAGGGTGTTTCAAAACAAGCACAAGAAACTGGCGATGCACTGATAAACATGGAGCAATTTGCCGTTGATGCTGCTTATGAAGCCGGCATAGCTATGGGTCAAATGGCAAAAGCCGGAGGTCAGGCCACATCAGACATTATTAAGCAGATGATGGCGCAAACCATTGCAGCACTGATTAGGCACATCATGACACAGGTTCCGTTCCCTGCAAATATCGGATTGGCGGCCGGGGCCGGAGTAATGGCTTCAGGGTTGTTTAATCAGATACCGGCTTATGCATCAGGGACAAGCAACCACCCTGGAGGACTTGCATGGGTAGGTGAGCGCGGCCCGGAATTGGCAGAACTGCCCAAAGGAACCGCTGTACATAGCCACAGGGACAGCATGGCAATGATGGGGGGACAGGGCGGTAAAGTTGAATTTGAGATACGAGGTGATAAATTACTTGGCGTTTTACGCAGATACACAAACAGGCTAACATCAAATACATGATAGCAAAAAACTTTGATACTTACACCACGATAGCACGTATTGAATTTGATACTTTACGGGGCAAGGAAGTTGAATGCAATGTTAAGCGTTTCGGGTCTTTGTCCGGTGTAACAAAAATATTCAAAGGCACATCTGACTGTCTTATGATTTCATTTCTTGACGGATTAGACACATTTGAGCCGATAAAAGCCAGTGAAGCGACATTAAAAGTGCATAATCTTGAAGACTTCGCAGCGTTAGGAATACTTGCAAGGGGTAATCGGGATTATCTTCTTGAAGTGAAATATGAAGGTTCTATTATATGGACAGGTTTTATGCAGCCAGACCAATGGACTGAGCCATTCACCGACACGCCTTACCCTTCAGAGTTTCGGTTTATTGACGGTTTGAGCTTACTCAAAGATATTGATTTTGCTGATTCGCAAGGCTGTTATTACAGGGGCTACTTTAGGGATATTATTACCGTTGGGTATTGTATTTCAGAAATAAGGTTAAACAGACCGATCATTGATCAAATTAATATAATTGATCAAAATACGGATGAACCAGACATTGCTGGCACTCTGTTTGAAAAGATAAAAAACGTTGAGGCATTTAGGGGGATGACTTGCTATGAGGTGCTGCAAAATATACTAAGGTCTTACTTTGCGCGTATTGAGTTTTCGGATAACAAATACTACATACGCAGGTTAAATGCAAATGAACAGGAGCGGTCATATACGTGGCAGATAAATCCCGGTGGTGTACCGTCATTACAAGGAGTGACAAATGAAAGTTTGCAGGAAGAAATAACCTGTGCAAACGAGCCTGAAGAAAGCCGGATTGCATGGGTTGACAATACGCAGGAGCTTTTTAGATTGCCTGGCTATGAAAAATTGAGCATTAAGCAGGGATACGGGGTAAAGCCTTCAATATTTCCGCGGTCATTATTTGAGGAATGCGACTTTGACAGCAATGATAATTTAAGGTACTGGAATCACAATGGCATACGAAAACGCACGGTTGATGGTGATCCCGTTGTGGAGTTTAAAGAATTCATACGACCATTGCCGGGGCAGCCATTACCATACGATCCACCCGCTTTCATTGAGGCATTTACCGATACAGCTTACAGTGGCACGGGTGTAACGGACGAAACAGCAGATTTTTTTGAGTTGGATTTTACTTGTCGGAGCCGTGGATATGTACCTTTCGAAGCCGGTGTGTATAACGCACCACGAAGGCCAAGCGGGACACTCACTTCATCAGGTAATTCAGTAGAGCCAGCGACCGGTCAATTTGAAAGCAGACCTACGCATCCGTTTAGGGTTCACGATCTATCGGGTACGCTTTGTTTTAGGTTGCAGAGAACAGAAGTAACAGATGTCGGTGCTGATTTCCCTGAAGTAGAAGACCGGTGGGCTGTAATATTCAGAAACGAACAAAGAGTGCCACAAGGATACCAGGCTGGAGTTCCTTACTGGGCGGTTGTGCTTTCTTTTGATGCTACATTTGTTTACATTAGATTGAATGAGACCAAAAGCCTGTTTGAAACAAAAAACCCAAACGCGGACGATGTTGGCGAAGATTTTAGCGCGAGCATATTTTTTTCAGCTTTACCGGTTCGTTTTCAGGAGCCTAAAGGTGCTGACCTGATAATGACCGGTACTTTTTTAACAAACGGACGATTGCCGATTGAAATAAACCGAAGAGATATTTATAACAGTCGGTTTTTTGCCATTGGTGCTGAATCGAACGTGCGTATATTGGGCGGGTCATCCACGAACGGGCCTTTGTTTTTAAGGGTGGAGAAAATTACAGAAAATTTCATTGATGCAGACAGACAAGTTTCGGGTGCTTGGCAATTAGAGGGGTTGCGTGTTAGAATAAAGGACACACCAGAAAACAGGGAAGATGTGTATTTGATAAACGATAAAAACAGGGGCGAATACAATCTAAACATAATGTTTGCCGAAACGCCGATAAAAAATAACTTTCAAAACAATGTATTGAAGTTTTACAACAATTTCCTCGTTAGAACCAATACGACTGAGCCAGCATTGCAATACATTCACGGAGTAGAGGAGGACAGTGAGCCTTTCACCATGTATGACTTTTTGAAAAGCAACTATACAACCTTACTTAAAGATCACAGAATCGGTTTAGCAGGGACATTATTTTCGGATAACCTTGTTTTGACCGGTAAAATATTTGTTGAAAATTTCACAGAAAAACGCTATATTGCAACTGAAAATCAATGGAATGTCGGAATGCATGAAACGCAGATCGTGTTACATGAAATTGCACCGGCTGATCCACCTGAATTAAAAGGGTCATATAGCGAATCATACTCTAATGCATACGACAAATGACAAAAGCAGAATTAATACAACTGATCGAGAACACAATTTTTCCCAACGTTGCAGGCGAAATTGACGCGGGTGAACACCAGCAGATGCTTAAGGATATACTTGAAGCGGTCTTTCCTGAAATTACAGAGTCAACAACACCTACATGGACAAGCACATCAGATGTACTCAAAGGGAGCTATTGGTTTTTCAACAATAGAATATGGCTTGCTGAAGAAAACAGCGGGCCGACATATGGGGGTGCTGTTGAGCCTGGATCAGACCCATTATTTTGGACTGAAATTGACGCATCAGCACTTGCGCACGTGCAAAACACCGACCTAAAATTAGGCCGCTACGAAACCCTCCTTGACGGCGGCGGAACGCAAACATTCAATCTTACACAGTCGCAATACAAAGATAAGAACTACTTTGTTTTGGAATCCGGGATTAGCGAGGCAGATGCTAACTATACGCTGCGAACGGTGGATGGTACGGAACGCAAACGGGGCTGGATATTTACCTACGTTGTGCCCGCTGCAACATATACAATCACCTTTGAAACAAACGCGCACCAGAACGTAGGTGAAGCACC
>REDV01000035.1 GCA_007695365.1 Cryomorphaceae bacterium
TTGGGAGCCATGATGGCGCTGGAGTTTGTTAAAAACAACGACCCGCAGGATCCCGATTCGGAAACCTGTGCTAAACTGGTTGCGGCCTGCTCTGAGCGCGGATTGATTCTGCTAAGCGCCGGTACCCACAAAAACATTGTGCGCGTGTTGAGCCCGTTGGTAATCAGCGATGAATTGCTCAACAAAGGACTCGATATCATGGAAGAAGAACTCAAAAAAATCGTTCACTAGCCTATGAAACCATTTTCTATTGCCGGCATCCAGATGGAAGTATCGGCCAGCGGGAGCAACGTGCCCATGATGAAACACAAACTGGAGGTGCTCATGAACGTATACCCCTGGGTGCAGATGGTGATGTTCAGCGAGTTGTGTGCTTTTGGCCCGCTCACCTACTACGCACAGAAATTTCCAAACAGTACAGAAGATGAATTTCGTGAACTCGCTAAAAAGTACAATATCTGGTTGATTCCCGGCACGATGTTCCAGGAAAAGAATGACAAGATTTACAACACGGCCAGTGTAATCAATCCCGACGGTGAAGTGATTGGGCGTTACGACAAAATGTTTCCTTTTTACCCCTACGAAGTGGGCGTGGAACCGGGCAGTGAGTTTCTGATTTTCGACATTCCGGATGTGGGCCGCTTTGGTCTCAGTATTTGTTACGACATGTGGTTTCCGGAAACGTCGCGCACCCTTGCGGTAAATGGTGTGGAAGTGATTCTTCACCCCACCCTCACCGGTACGATTGACCGCGACGTAGAGCTTGCCATGGTTCAGGCCACGGCCGCCACCAACCAGTGTTTCTTTTTTGATATCAATGGTCTTGGTGACGGCGGAACGGGCCGCTCGATTGTGTGTGGACCCGACGGCAGAATTCTTTACCAGGCCAGCACCGGACCCGAGATGATTCCGATTGAAGTGGACATGGCACGCGTGCGCCGCAGCCGCGAACATGGCATACTGCGTTTGGGCCAACCGCTCAAAAGCTTCCGCGACCGAAAAGTGCATTTTGACATTTACGACAAAGACTTCAGCCTCCCCTACCTGAACCAGCTGGGCGAACTCATCAAACCCAAGCGCTTGCAGCAAATCACCACGGTACTCCGCGAACACGTTCCGCCCCCGGATGAATTTCCGGGACAGGATGGGAGTTAGGGAGGTTTTGTAGATGGATCCTACATGCTGACTTTATATGTATTCGGTTTAAGCTAAGCTGGTATTGAGAATGGTCCTCGGAGTCCTCTACGAGTGACTCCGAGGGAGGTTAGTACTATTTTACTACAACGAAAGCTGTCTTAACCTTGATTTTCATGATTGAAGGATTGCTTGATTATGTTGCAGGAACAAAAGAAATCAAGCCATCGAAAAAATCAGGCATAATCATGGTTGAGACGAAAAAAGCGCAGCATTACCACACAAAAACACAATGGATTTTGCCCCAGAGAAGAGCTTTTGGAAAAGTACTATTTTGGTACAACGAAAGCTGTCTTAACCTTGATTTTCATGATTGAAGGATTGCTTGAATCTGTTGCAGGAACAAAAGAAATCAAGCCATCGAAATAATCAGGCATAATCATGGTTGAGACAAATAAAAAACACATCATTCACCGCACAGCAGCCCGCTCGATTATAGCGAAAAGCCCGGCTTACCGAAAAACGCTATTTTAGTGCAATGAAATGTGTCTCTACCTTGATTTTCATGGTTTAAAGATTGCATGATTATGTTACACGAAGAAATCACTCACAAGGTAATTGGAGCGGCAATGGAAGTCCACAAGCACATGGGTAATGGATTCCAAGAAGTAGTTTATCAAAGAGCTTTGGCCATTGAAATGAATTTACAAGACATAGGTTTTGCCAGAGAGAAAGAAATGCCCTTGCTATACAAAGGCTATGATGTGGGAACCAGAAGGGTTGATTTTTTCGTAGAGGACAAAATTATGGTTGAGATCAAAGCTGTAATTCAATTGGAAGATGTCCATTTAGCGCAAGCCATGAACTACGTAGAAGCCTATGATTTAGAAATTGGCTTGCTGATCAATTTCGGGGCAAAGAGCCTTCAGTTTAAGCGGGTACACAACAACAACAGTAAGGACCAAATGAAATCAAGCCATCGAAGTAATCAAGCATAATCATGGTTGAGACAAAGCAGAATTCCCTCCACCAACAAAAAGCCCACAATATTCTTCTGCAACCCCTTGTGCGTTCCGCCACAATCAATTAATTTCCGTACCTTATTGCCTTCTCAATTCAAGGCCACAGACGGCCGGCAGTATGTTTGCTTTTTGCGTCTGCCATTCCGTTGAAATGCTTAAAATTGGGGGCCCATTGAAAAACCATGAAATCACCAGCACCCAAGAACAAGCCGCCTGAGCAAAGTACGGTTGATCACTATATCAACTGGTTTGAAATTCCGGCACAGAATTTTGACCGAGCCGTTGCTTTTTACAATCACCTGTATCAGATTGACATGGAATGCATGGAAATGAACGGCTACTGCATGGCCTTCTTTCCGGACCGATTCGGAGTAAGTGGTGCCGTGATTTTTGGTGAAGGCTGTGAACCGAGCGACCGTGGCCCCATTCTCTATCTCAACGCAGGAAATGAACTGGATGCCATGCTGGCCCGTGTAGAAAGCGGCGGTGGCAGGGTACTGATGGCGCGCACCATTATCAATGACGAAAGCGGTTCCTTTGCCCTTTTTCTCGATCCCGAAGGAAACAAATTGGCATTGCATAGTAAAACAACCTCATGAGCAACACTACGGCCCATCACCCCGATAAGCATTACTTCAACATTGCGCAATATCGCAGCGATTGTTGGTATCGGCTCAAAGAGTACGCTTTCCGACTTGAGATTAAATCCTCCGATAAAACTGCTAAAACCGAGGTGGCAGAGGCCTTTGCTTGCCTGGAAACGCTGGAACAATACTATGCCTATCCGGGTATTCCCAAACTTGAGGAATTAAGAAAACGTTTTTCGGCCAAAGAATACGCCGCCCTGGCCCATGATGTAAGCGCGTGTGTACGCAGTCTTGTGAGCGATGCATACCGCGAGCAAATGTCGGCAGAGGGTGATGAAGACAGTGCCGAGGCCCCAGGAGACCTTCACCTCGCTAAAGCCCGCCCCAATTACTTCGAGGTGCTTTTCGCCGATGGATTTGGAGCTGAAGAATCAAATCAACTTCACGAACAACTCACTAAACTTCGGGGTGAGGCTGATTCTTTTGTGTACAATGCCATCAGTGCAGGCACCTTTCAGGATGCCGTGATGGCAGTGCTGTTTAACCCCAATATTCAGGCGGTGGTGATCCGTTACGGAATGCCCTTTGCCTCGCACAAAGACCTGGGCAACCTGCAAACTTTTGTACAGCGACTCAAAGATTACCCTTATTCCGATCGCTCAGAACATGAACTGGGCTTGCGTTTGGGCGCCGTACTCAGCGACCTGAGGCCCGAACTCGACCTCTATTATGTTACCGATACACCGGTGGTTGATCTCGATGATGAAGCTGTAGAACTATTCCGAAGAATTTTCTATCGAAAGGAAGCTTTACAAGAGCTTCACCTTACCATATTGAGCGGCATCAAGGAGCGCTACGAAACCCCTTTCTTTTCAGCGTTGATGGAATACAGCCAGAAGCCAACCGGCGTTTTTCACGCCATGCCCATTTCCCGGGGAAATTCTGTGTTTAAGTCGCGATGGATACAGGATTTCGGCAATTTTTACGGACGCAACCTTTTTCTGGCAGAAACCTCAGCTACCACCGGTGGTCTCGATTCCCTGCTGCAACCCACAGGCACGCTTAAGCGCGCGCAGGAAAAAGCATCGAAGGCCTACGGCTCGCGCAAAACCTATTTCGTAACCAACGGAACATCAACAGCAAACAAAATCGTGCAACAGGCACTGGTGCGCCCCGACGACGTGGTGCTGATTGACCGCGATTGCCACAAATCACACCACTACGGATTGGTGCAATCGGGTGCTTACCCGGTATACCTCGACTCCTATCCTGTGCAGGAATACTCCATGTATGGCGCCGTTCCGCTGAGCGAGATCAAAAACAAACTGTTGCTTTTGCGGGCTGCCGGCCGGCTCGATAAGGTGAAAATGCTGCTGCTTACCAATTGCACTTTCGACGGACTGGTGTATAATGTGGAGCGTGTAATGGAAGAAGTGCTGGCTATTAAACCCGATATGGTTTTCCTATGGGACGAAGCATGGTTTGCCTTTGCCGGGTTTACGCACACTTACAAGCAGCGCACCGGAATGTACGTAGCGCGCAAACTCTACAAGAAGTACAAAAGTGCATCTTACCGCGACACCTACAACCAAATGATGGCCAGCCTGACACCTGGAGCTGTGCCAACGCTTCCCGATCCCGACAAAGTGCGTATCCGGGTGTACTCAACCCAAAGTACACACAAAACATTGTCGTCTATGCGGCAGGGCTCTATGATTCATATCTGGGACGAGCTGTTTGAGCGAAAAGCCGAAGACGCTTTTCACGAAGCCTACATGACCCACACCTCTACCTCGCCTAATTACCAGATTCTTGCATCGCTCGATGCCGGCCGAAGACAAGTAGAGTTTGAAGGATTCGAAATGGTGGAAAAAAGCGTGGAAATGGCCATGACCCTGCGCAGCAAAGTGGTGAACCATCCATTGCTCAGTAAGTATTTTGACGTGCTTACAGTAAAGGATTTTATCCCTGAGAAATACCGCAAATCGGGCATTGAAGAGTACTACAATCCCGACATAGGCTGGACCCGAATGGAGGAAGCCTTTGCCAGTGACGAGTTTGTGCTCGACCCCACCAAGGTAAACCTGTTCATCGGCAAAACCGGTGTGGATGGCGACACTTTCAAGAACAAGTACCTGATGGATCAATTTGGTATCCAGATCAATAAAACAAGCCGCAACTCCGTGCTGTTTATGACCAATATCGGAACCACACGTGGCTCACTGGCCTACCTCATTGGTGTACTCATTAAAATTGCCCGGCAACTGGAAGATCAGTTTCAGTCGCTCAACCGCGAGGAGCTCAAGATATTGAAGCGAAAAATCAAGTCGCTCACCCAGGAAGCACCCGAACTACCCGATTTCAGTCACTTTCACGCATCCTTTCAGGCTGTGCCCGGGGTTCCCGGTGGCAACCTGCGCGAAGCATTCTTTCTTTCATACGATGATGAGAAGTGCGAATACCTCAAACTTAAACCGGCGCTCAAAGCATTGGAAAAAGGCCGTGAATTGGTATCGGCTTCTTTTGTGATTCCCTACCCGCCCGGATTTCCGATTCTGGTTCCGGGGCAGGTGGTGAGTGAAGCCATCCTGAACTTCCTGATAAAACTTGATGTAAAGGAAGTACACGGATACCGACCGGAGCTGGGTTTACGCATTTTCCGCGAAAGCGTACTTCACCGTAAAAAACACGCAACCGCCATGATGGCCGCGCGAAAAAATTCTGCCCATTCACCCATTCAAAAACCGTTAAAACCAACCCCATGAGCAAAAAGAACGGAAAACAAACACCGCTTCGGGGAGTGTCGGATATCCGTCGCTTCTTCTACAAAAATGAAACCCCCATCTACTTTATCAGCGCCACCAATTTTAATTTGCTCGGCGCCGACGAATGGGTAAAAGGATTCAGGTATATCTGCTACATTGATTGTTTTGACGGTCTGCACCCCAACGTGTTCGTTCCGAAAGAGGAAATGCCGCACGAAGAGTTTCAGAGCATTGAAGACATCAACAACTACCTTCTGGAACACAAAGAGGTGGTGGATATCATCAACAAGCGAAACGCCGGAAAGAAAGGCAAAGCGCTGTTTTTGATGTTTGATGATAAAACCGAAGAACTGGCCCGGCTCAACAACCTGGAGGTGTGTTTCCCCTCGGCCCAAATGCGCCAGTTTATGGACAACAAGGTGAACACCAACCGCATTGCCGAAAAAGCCGGTGTACCCTGCGTGCCGTACATTCTGGACAATGTGAAGAGTTACAAGGAGCTGTCTGAAAAGTCTGCCCACCTCGGCTCGGACCTCGTGATTCAGCTTCCATTTGGAGATTCCGGGCACACCACCTTTTTCGTGTCGAACGAAGAGGAATGGAATAAGCACGCGGATGAAATTACGGCAGAGAAAGAAGTGAAAATCATGAAGCGCATCAACTGTCGTGGTGCCGCCATCGAGGCCTGCGTAACGCGCCACGGAACCATTGTGGCTCCGTTGATGACTGAACTGGTCGGTTTTAAAGAACTCACCCCCTACAAAGGTGGCTGGTGCGGAAACGAGATTTTTGCCGATGCCTTCACTCCCGTTATTCGCCAGAAAGCAAGAAAGTACACGCAGCTCTTCGGTGATCAGTTGCGAAAGGAAGGCTACAAGGGCTATTTTGAACTCGACTTCCTGATTGACGAAGACACCAACGATATCTACCTCGGAGAGCTGAACCCGCGTATTACAGGAGCCAGTTCCATCACCAATCATGCGGTGTTTGCCCTGTCAGATGCCCCGTTGTTCCTGTTTCACCTGCTGGAGTGGATGAACCGCCCCTATGAACTCAGTGTATTGGGCCTCAACCGCCGGTGGTCACGAAAGGAGAACATCGATTCATGGAGCCAGTTGGTAATTAAACACACCGACGAATCGGTAGAGATCGTAACAGAGGCTCCGCGATCGGGCATTTACAAGATGAAGGAAGACGGCTCGCTACAATTTGACCGTATGGACACCCACCGCCGGGCAGTGGAAAGCGAAAACGAAGCCTTTTACCTGCGCATCAGCCGCAAAGGAGATTACCTTTACGAAGGCGCCGACATGGGAATTCTCGTAATGCGCAACCGACTGATGACAAATGACTTTAAGCTCACTCCACGCGCAAAAAACTGGATCAACGGTTTGCGTGCGTTGTACAAATCAGAAGTCCCCACCAACCAAAACATGGTTCAGGAGCTGCAGGAAATTGGCGGCTTCAAGATGATGTAAGATGCTGATAGCCCTCAATAGCGTATCGGAAGACCAACCGGGTTCCAAATGGAAAAAGCTGTTTGAAAAGACCTGGCCTTACTACAAAAAGTGGTTTTTGTCGGAAGGGCATGTGGCGCGCCCCGGTTACCTCACCAGTATCAGTAAACTACGAGAGTATATGCCCGAACTGATGCAGGTGTACGAGTCGCTCTGCGAACTTGCAGGGGGTAGCGATATTGCCTCACGCTACCTGAGTATGTACTGTCCGCCGGCATACATGCGCGGTTGTACACAACTGGCGTGGACCCTGGATGGCCCTGCACTTATTCGCAACTACGACTACGACCCGAAGCTTTTTGAAGGCGTTCAGCTTCATACCCATTGGATTCAGCCTGTTATCGCCATGTCGGATTGCAACTGGGGAGTTCTCGATGGGATGAATGCGTCCGGTTTGGCGGTGTCGCTCACCTTTGGTGGTAGGAAAATAATTGGAGAAGGTTTTGGCATTCCGCTGGTGCTGAGATATATTCTTGAAACCTGTGTCACGGTGAAGGAAGCGAGTGAGGTTTTTAAGCGGATACCCGTACACATGGCTTACAACGTAACCCTGATTGATGCGCAGGGTGCATTCAGCACGGTGTATCTCTCGCCGGGCAGTGAACCGCTTTTTCTTCAAACGCACGTAGCCACCAACCACCAGCAATCCATTGAATGGCATGAGTATGCCACCCTTTCCAAAACCAAAGACCGCAAAGCTTACCTGGAGGAAGCGCTTGCCGAGCCTCATGTGTCACGAGCCGGAATTGAGCGCAAATTCTTTGAGCCCCCGCTCTACCAACGCAATTTCGACCGCCATTTTGTAACGCTTTACACCAGCAGCTACGACCCTGTTTCGTTACGAACCAAGGTGATGTGGCCCCACAAAACGGTTTTTCAATCGTTTGAACATTTTACTGAGAAAAAACTGGTTATCAACCTTCGGAAATCGCTGACTGATACGTTAGCGTAGCCGGTGATACCTTAAAACACAAGAAACATGACCTACAAAGATGTGCTGAAACCGCACAATTTTATTGAGAACGAATGGATCAGCACCGGAAGCGGAGAAATGCTCAGGGTGGTTGACAAGTACCACGGCACTACCCTGGCCAATATTCCACAGGCTACGGAAGCGCAAATGGAGCGCGCGATTGTATCGGCAGGAAAGGCGTTTGAAGAAATGCGTCGCTGGTCGGCCGGAAAGCGTTCTGCCATGCTGAGCCGCGTGGCTGATTTGCTGGAGTCTCGCAAAGAGGCCTTTATTGATCTGATCATTCATGAAGCCGGTAAGCCCCGCGGCTACGCCACCAATGAAATAGACCGCTGCCTCACTACCCTGCGTACTGCCGTGAGCGAAACCCTTCGTTTTGAGGGCGAAATGGTACCGCTCGACTACGGTGCCGGCGAAGGCCGAACCGCATTCACGCGTCGTTTTTCCATCGGGGTCATTGCGTGTATTACGCCGTTTAACTTTCCGCTAAACCTGGTGTTGCACAAAGTAGCACCTGCCCTGGCCACCGGCTGCAGTGTGGTAGTAAAGCCTGCTCCGCAGTCGCCGCTGTGTGCGCTGGCACTGGCCGCACTGATACACGAAGCCGGATACCCGGCCGGAACTTACAATGCCCTTGTTTGCGATATTCCTGTGGCCGAGAAACTGGTGCGCGACGAACGCGTTGCAAAACTGAGTTTTACCGGCAGCGACAGTGTAGGCTGGTACCTGAAAAGCATCTGCGGCAAAAAGAAAGTGACCCTGGAGCTTGGCGGAAACGCCGCCGTGCTGATTGACGAAAGCGCCGACATTGAAGGCGTGGCGAAGAAAGTCGCCGTGGGTTCCTATATTTACGCGGGGCAGATTTGCATTTCTACGCAGCGCATTTTTGTGCACGAAAAAGTGTATGATGCCTTCGTGAATGAGCTGGTTCGGGAGATTGAAAACCTGCCCGTTGGCGACCCCGATACCGCCGACACTATGGTTGGCCCTATCATTGACAGCGGTCACCTCAAACGCATTGATGAATGGGTGCAACAGGCTGTAAAGGGCGGTGCGCAACTGCTCACCGGCGGAAAAATTGTGAGTGCGGAGCACAACCTCTACGCTCCTACCCTGATCACCCACGCTTCTGACGACATGAAGGTGAGTTGCGCCGAGGTCTTTGGTCCCGTGGCGACGATTGAAAAGGTAAGCGATTTTGCAACCGGCATCGACCGCGTTAACACCTCCAACTACGGTTTACAGGTGGGCGTGTACACCAACCGGCTCGACCATTTTAAATTAGCTCACGAGCGCCTCGAGGTGGGCGGCATCATCATGAACAACATCCCCGGCTTCCGCATCGACAGCATGCCATACGGCGGTGTAAAAGACTCCGGCCTGGGCCGCGAGGGGATCAAATATGCGATGGAAGAAATGACGGAGGGGAGGTTGATGGT
>REDV01000036.1 GCA_007695365.1 Cryomorphaceae bacterium
CATTACTTTTTGATTAGTACTAAAGGTTCTTTGCGTTCATTGCGTCTCCATTGCGCTCTTTGCGGTTAGGCTTTTAACCGCTCAGGTATGTACCTAGAGTTTATTCGCTATTCGTTTAATTCCGTTTTTGATCATTGCTACATTAAAGTTGATCAACATTCCCAGCTTACAATGACTCAGCTTTAGGTAGGTCAGTACCTGTGCCAGATGAACATCATTCAAAGCATCAACAGATTTCACTTCGATTACCAATTTATTCTCCAGTAGAATATCCACTCTGTATCCAATTTCCAAGTGAATTTCTTCGTAAATCAACGGTAGTGGTTTTTGTTTTTCAACCCGAAGCCCTGTTTTCCGTAATTCATACGCCAGACATTCTTCATAGGCACTTTCGAGTAGTCCCGGACCTAATGATTTGTGCACTTCAAGTGCAGCGTTAAATACAATTTTTGATAGTTCGTTTTCGGTCATTGTTCAAAATTCTTTTCGTTGCGGTTGGTTTTTTAACCGCAAGGCCTTCGGCCCGCTAGCCCGCCTGCCGCGGGCAGGGAAGGCGCAAAGGGCGCTAAGAATGTTCACGATTTGCTTGGTTCTATCATTGACCATTACTTTTTGATTAGTACTAAAGTTCTTTGCGGTTAAGTTTCACGCAAGGTCACTCAGTTCTTTTGGTTCGACTTCATCTCACCGATTTCTTTTTTGAGTTCGAGGAATGCGGAGGTGAGCTGCTGCATGCTCATGGTTTGTTCGTTTTCGCGCGGTAATTGAAAGCTGGTAAACCCTGTGGCTTCCCATATTTCGCGCACATCTTTAAGGGGTACTTCGTAGGGGCTGTACGCGGAATTGTCGGAGTGAAGCACCAGCACACCGGGCTTTTTCAGGTGCTTGTACACACGCTTGTACACCACGCCCTCACTCAGCGTAACCAGCACATAGCAGTGGCCGTTTTTTATTTGTTGCCAGTCTTCGGTAAAGCGCCCAATCACATAGGCCCCATGCGGAACGGGCAGCATACTGTCGCCACGGGTTTGAAAAATGCGATAGCTACGCTCGGCTCCCAGCTCCGGAAAAGGCATCTGAAACTGCGGAAGGCTCTCCACATAATCAATATCTCCGTAGCCGTTGAGGTAGCCCGCCGCGGCCTTTACCGGTACCAGCGGAATGGTTTCGCGACCCGTTTGACGATCGATTGTAATCGATAAAATACGCAGGGGCAAAGCTGTTGGCTCCGTTGCCTTTCCAGTCTCCAAATCTTCGTTTACAAGCTGATCCAGGCTCACTTCAAAAAAGTGCGCCAACGCCTGCAAGGTTTTGAGGCGGGGTTCGGCGCGCCCTTCTTCATAAGCTCCGATGGCAGGGCGGTTCAGGCCTAACTTGCGCGCCAGTTGCTCCTGGGTTAAGTCGTTCTTTTTACGCAGATAACGAATGTTTTGTGCGAGTGACATGGCTTTGTTGTTTTCGTTCTGCTAAAATAAACAGAATGCAAATGAAAACATCATTTTGTTTGAAATTTTTCGAGAGATTTTCAGAAGACTGCCTTGTAGTTGTTTGGATTGATGTTTGCACTGCCTATCGCAAAACACTGTTGAATGCGGGTTTCAATTTCTTTTTTGGCTATGCTAATTGTTTTGCTGGTAGCTGGTGCTGTTCAGGCGCAGTTCGACGAGGGTATGTGGGGTACGGTGCAAAGTGCAGTTCAAGCCGGAAGCCAGAATGGAGGCAAGAAAGTTTTTCCGGATGAAGTAAACGATAAACTGAAATCAAAGCTGGCCCATTCAACCGAGGGCAAGGCAAGATATACGGTAGAGTCTCCGCGCAAAGTGAGTTTCAAGGCTTTTGAAAGGAAGCACGCGGCACCGCGCATTTTTCAGGTGCTGGCAGAGGGTGAAGGGTATGTGCTGTTGTGCCTCAGCGCAGTAGAGCACCCGTGCGATTGCAAGGGTGATTTGTACATCTACACGGCAAAAAGAAATCGTCCCTATGTGGTAGAACGTCCGCTCTTATTCTCCATGCGCAAAAGCCTGGTGCGCGAAATCAATGAATGGGGTGAATACGCGTTGGACGAAGAGCAGTTTCACAACTACTGCGAGGTGATGGAGTGGTTGATTCAATCTGACGAGAAGTAAGACCCCTTTCTGCTCTCAAACCCAAAAAAGCGTACGATGAGAGTATTAGTTTGAGCTCATCCTAATCTTCCAACATGCGTATCGCCTCCTGGGCAGAAATGACCTGGCCACTGAATTCGCCCACTACAAATGCATCGGGGAAACCGATTGCCACAGCCTTACTTCGTGCTGCTTGTGCAGCATCGTAGCTGCTGAAGCTTCCGTAGAGGTAGCGCGTGGTGCCATCAGGTCCGCGAATGGGTTTGATATCTCCCAAATCGATAAACTGGTCGAGAACCGAAGTGGGCACTTCATCCCGGTAAGCACCTACCTGAATTTTGAATAGTATTCGCTTACTGTCGAAAGCTGGCGATGCTACTTCACGGGTGCTGTCGTCCTGACCGCTTACCACTGCTCCGGCCTCGTTGAGCGAGATGCGTTTTCCGCCTCTGTATGCGGTAATGAATGCACCTTCAAAACCTTGTAACAGCAATTCTACCTTATGGTCAGCTGCATTCCGAATGTTGGTGAATGAACCACTTACGTATCTGGTTAGGCCATCCTGTCCTTTGAGCACCAACAATTCAGGAACACCGGTAAATACATCCTTGCTAAGAGGATTGGCGAAGGCACCAATCTGCACGCGATACACCACGTCGAGCGTTGGAGCAGCAAGCTCTTCTTCGAAGGTTTCATCCACCTTGGAAATTCGGCGTAAATCGGCTTCAATGGAAGCTACATCCTCGTCGGGGCTGAGGATGTTTCCGTCTTCATCCACCACCACAAGACCGTTGATACCGTCGGCTTCAAGGCTGATTTTGCGCTCTACAGCTTTGTAAAGTTCTTCATAACTTCCAAAGAGATACACAGTTTCCTCATCCACTTCGCGCGTAATCACATCGGGGATGCTCAGGAAACGTTCAATCATTTCGTTGCTCAACTCAGAGTCGCTGTCTGCCTTAACGCGGTACAAAGATTTTTGCGGGCGCTTTGTTTTTTGGGTTGCTGCGCGCGATTCCGTTTCAACCCGCGAAAGAAGCTTGTTGTATTCCTGCAGTGAATCAATCCAGAAATAATACCGCATGGCAAAGGTTTCGTCGGATATGGTCACACCGTGTTCGTCCACAAAGGCACCGCGCGGAGTGTCGGGTTCGAGGTCGCGATAATCGGGTACACCGTCGCCATCGCTGTCAATGGGGCAACCTCGGCTATCCACTTTCACGCCTTCAGGAGTTCCAGGGCATTCGTCTTTGAAATCGGGCACACCGTCTCCATCCTCATCCTCGAGTTCCAGTGCCAGAAAATCAACACCTTTGTAGTGCTCACGTATTTTCTTCTTTTCTCGCTTTACCGCAAAATCATAGCTCAGAGCCGCTGTGGTGTACATAAAGCGGTCGTTTCGGCTGTTTCCCTGGCGAACACCGATGCTTTGCTCAGTGATTCCGTCAATGTAATTGGTAAAGGTGAAATGCATTTCGGTACCCACACGAAGCCTTACCTGGTCGGTGAGATTGAGTGTTACTCCTGCGCCAACAGGAATGGCCCACGAGCGCTCAGGGTAGGGCCCCAGGCCGTCTGCGTCGAGTTTACGTATGTCGGTTTCGTAGATGTAATTGCGCTGTATTTCAAAAGCTTCGTTGGCATTGGGGGCACTCTCAGGCAGGTTGCGAATGGTGCCGTCGCTCCAGTAGTGGTAGCGATTTCCGTCGCTGTCGTGTAGATCTGTTTTAGAGAGAAATTCAAATCCTGCGATACCAACCGAAACATAGGGTGCCACAGGCGAGCCCGGTTTCAACAAATGGCTGAAATTGTATGATAAACTTGCACCCATCATCGTAATTCGCGAAGAGAAATTGAGATGACGCGGGCCGGCGGTTTCATTCATGATTAACCTACCGTAAAGGGCAAAGGCGTCAAAATCGAGGTATTCGTTGAGGGGTGTTCCAAGTCTGAAGTGAGCTCCAACCGGACCAAGCAGCGGACTGCTGTAGCGATGCGATGCTCCTACGTCGCCGTAAAATGCCAGACGCCCAATTCCAACCTCAATTCGCGGCTTAATGAGCGTTTCAGTTTCGGCAGTGGTTTCCATTTCTCCGCTTTGCGACCAGCCTTGTAGCGTAAATAGAGCCAGTAGGGCAGCGAGGAGATATTGGAGCAAGGCTTTCATCTTATGATGACATTACGAGCATATGGGTTGGGTTGTTACGGTACCCATCGCTGATTGCTGATCATGAGTGCTTCCTGCACGGTTATTCGGTTACCATCGTTATATGCAGTAACGAAAGGGCCCGGAAAATTGTAGTTGTCGTTGAGCTTTTCGCGATGGTTGCGCGCTTCCTTGTATTGGTTAAATCCGCCTGTGGTATATTTCACCCAACCTTCGTGATTTTCAATGCCAAATGAATCGCGAAATTTATGGTGGTCGGCAAAGTATTGGGCATCTACCACTTTGCGGGCAGCCGTAATTTGCACCTTGTAAGTGATGTCTGTTTCGGGCATGGTGCTCGGAGCCGCCGGGGGCGCTTTAGGCTTCGGTTCGGGTTTGGGCTCAGGTTTGGGTTCTGGCTTGGGCTCAGGTTCCGGCTCAGGCTCAGGTTCAGGCTCCGGCTGAGGCTCTTCCACCTGGGCCACTTCGGGTTCTTCATCCCACAGTGTTCCTGAGTCCCATTCGTCGCTTGCTTCGGTTTCAAGTCGAATACTCGGTTCGGGTTCTGCAGCAGGCTCGGGCTCAGGTTCGGGCATTTCGTCAAGCACCAGGTCGGGTTCTTCCTGAGGTTTTTCAAAGGGGATTTCGCCTACTGTAACCGAACGGGTTTCGTTGTCGCTTAGAAATGAGAACTCTCCGGTGATGTCGAAATTAGGGGTAGATGGTTCATGCACCGGAATCATTTCGTAGCGAAGGGTAATTTCGGGCCTGCCGGGAATGTCGAACCACACAAATTTCACCTGTGTTCCTACCATGTTGAACACTGCATCGGCACGCTCAAGGGCAACCGCAGTGTAATCTGCAGGTATTTCTTCCTGAAGTTTGGCAAAGCCCCCCAGGTTGCTTTTGTGAATGGTGAGTTCAACCACATAGCGCCCGCCCTCGCCGGGGGTAATTTCGCGGTGTACAAAAGCAGTTGCCTTACCGTTGTCGGGTTGCTCTTCCCGGAGTATGGGTTCTGCGCTTCCTGTTGCAATCAGGGATTCCGGTACATCATACACCAGGCGTTGGTTGTCGTCAATGTAGGAGAAGTGCCCTTCAATTTTCTTTAAGCCGTCTGCATCCGGCCGGGCAATCAACCGGTATGTCAGATGAACCACCTTCTCTTCGGGCAGGGCCATCCAGATAAACTTTGCTTTCTGATCGCTGAAGGTAAATGATGCACCACTGGTTTCAATCGCCTCAATCACCAATCCGGGATCTACGTTTAGCTGAAACTTGGCGAATCCTTCTACTTTTCCCTTGCTGATTGTCACATTTACCTCCGCGCTCTGGCCGGGTGCAAGCTTGTTCGGAAGGTCTTGTGTGACGCTGATTTTTTGCAACACCCAAAAGTTAAGTATCGCCAGAAATATGATATTCAGCAGAATAAGGGCACCTTTAAGCATAGCGGTTAAAATGTACGAGGTGGTTTTAACAAAACTACCGCTATACCAGATGCTTCATCGGAGCCGCCTGCGGATTTACAAACAGCACCGTGTTAAAATAGAAAGCTGCCCGAAAAGGTCTAGAAGTTGGGACGCAACAGATACTTGCTGTAAAAGGCATTGATTTTTTCAATGGCCTCATCGCAGGTATCAACGAGGTGGAAAAGATCCAGATCTTCGGGGCTGATGGTTTTGTACTCGTCGCGGAGGGTACGAAGAATCCAGTCATAGATACCGGCCCAAAACTCCTTACCAACCATGATCACCGGGAAACGCCCGATTTTTTCGGTTTGAATCAGCGTGAGTGCTTCGAAGAGTTCATCGAGCGTACCGAAGCCACCGGGAAGTACAATAAATCCTTGCGAGTATTTGATAAACATCACCTTGCGAACAAAAAAATAGTCGAACATGATGTTTTTGTCTTTATCAACATAGGGGTTCGACTCCTGCTCAAATGGGAGGTCAATGTTGAGTCCTACCGAAGTGCCTCCTGCCCTGTGGGCTCCTTTATTGGCTGCTTCCATAATACCGGGGCCACCTCCTGTGATTACACCATAACCATTTCGGCTGAGCTCAAATGCAAGATCTTCGGCAAGTTGATAGCTTGGGTGTTCTTCTGTAAAACGAGCCGATCCGAAAATGGACACACATGGCTTGATTTTGGAAAGCTTTTCAAAGCCTTCTACAAACTCCGACATGATTTTGAAAATAGCCCAGCTATCGTTGGTTTTGGTTTCATTCCAACCCTTCTGCTTGAAGGCAATCTTGATTTTCTTATCCAATTTATTCATGGTTGAGTTCTTCTTTTAAAAACCTGGCAGTATGACTTTCGGTGCAATGTAAGAGTTCTTCGGGAGTTCCGGTAAAGAGCACCTTGCCTCCCCTTGAGCCACCTTCGGGCCCCATATCAATAATGTGGTCGGCAACTTTCATGATGTCCATGTTGTGCTCAATCACCAGCACGGTATTACCGCCGTTTACCAGGCGATTCAATACGTCAATCAACATCCTCACATCCTCAAAATGAAGCCCTGTGGTGGGCTCGTCAAGGATGTAAAAAGTGTTGCCCGTATTTCGTTTGGAGAGCTCGGTGGCCAGTTTAACGCGCTGTGCTTCTCCGCCTGAAAGGGTTGTGCTCTGCTGACCCAGGGTTAGATAGCTCAAGCCCACGTCATTCAGGGTTTTGAGTTTTTGCTTGATTTTGGGAATCTCGCTGAAAAAGTCCAATCCCTCTTCAACGGTCATGTCCAACACGTCGGCAATGGATTTTCCCTTGAAGCGCACCTCAAGGGTTTCGCGGTTGTAGCGCTTGCCGTTGCATGTTTCGCACTGCACATACACGTCGGGCAGAAAATTCATTTCGATGGTCCTAACGCCTGCACCTTTGCAGGTCTCGCAGCGTCCACCTGTGGTATTGAATGAAAACCTGCCGGGTTTGTAACCTCTGATTTTTGCCTCGGGAAGCTCTGTAAACAGGTTGCGGATATCATTGAACATCGCCGTGTATGTGGCAGGATTGCTTCGTGGGGTTCTGCCAATGGGCGACTGGTCAATTTCAATGACCTTGTCGAGGTTTTTGATTCCCTCGATATCCGTGTAGGGCAATGGCTTTTTGACGCCTTGATAAAAGTGCTGATTCATAATAGGGTAGAGGGTGCCGTTAATGAGCGACGATTTTCCGCTGCCCGACACGCCTGTAACACAAATGAACTTTCCCAGCGGGAATTCTACCGTAGTGTTTTGCAGATTGTGACCGCTGGCGCCCGTCAGGGTGAGGGTATGCCCGTTTCCTTCGCGCCGCGTTTTGGGGACTTCAATTTTCTTGCTTCCGAAGAGGTACTGAGCTGTGAGCGAATTTACATCGCGAAAGCTTTCAACTTCGCCACCACCCATAATTTTACCGCCGTGTACTCCAGCGGCCGGCCCGATATCCAGCAGGTAGTCAGATTGCAGAATCATTTCTTTGTCGTGCTCCACCACAATCACTGAGTTCCCGGCATCGCGCAGCTGCTTGAGCGATTCAATCAGGCGGTTGTTGTCTCGTTGGTGCAGTCCAATGCTGGGCTCGTCCAGGATATAGAGCACACCTACCAGCCGGGAGCCAATTTGGGTAGCAAGACGAATGCGCTGCGCCTCACCGCCCGAGAGCGACCGTGAGCTACGGTTCAGGGTGAGGTATTCGAGGCCCACATCGAGCAGGAAACGCGTGCGGTTTCGAATTTCTTTGAGAACCTCTTTTGCTATGCTGTTCTGGCGTTCATCCAGTCGTTCTTCAATGCCGTTAAAGAAGTTGGCGAATGACTGAATATCCATTTTGGCAAGCTCAAAGATGTTGTGCTCATCAATTTTAAAGTGCAGGGCCTCTTCTTTCAGTCGGCTGCCATGGCAGGTTGGGCAATCAATTTTGTTCATGAAGCCTTGCGTCCACCTGAGGATGCTTTTGGAGGTGCTTTCCTCGGACTGACGATTGATAAAGTGGATGATACCTTCGTAGGTAACGGTGTAGTCGCTCAAACCTACGGAGCTTTTTACCGTGATGGGTTCGTCGGTTCCGTAGAGTAACTGGCTCATGACTCCTTCGTCCACGTCGCCCACCGGCGTGTCAAGGCTAAAGCCATGCTTTTCCAGCAGGGTTTCCACCTGTTTAAAAATCCAGTTATTCTTGTAACTGCCCAGTGGAGCAATACCACCTTTGCGGATGCTGAGGCTTTTTTTGGGGATGACCTTGTTGATATCAATTTCTGAAATTTCACCCAGACCGTTGCACTTGGGGCACGCTCCATAAGGAGAATTGAAAGAGAAGAGGTTAGGTTCCGGCTCATTGTAGGAAATGCCGGTGTCGGGGCACATCAGAAATTTGCTGAAGTAGCGTTCGGTATCGTTTTCGAGGCTAAGCGCAATGAAGGTTCCTTTCCCCAGTCGAAGAGCAGTTTTGATAGATTCGCGCAGACGCTGGCTATCACCTGTGCCGGGTATAACGCGGTCAATCACAATGTCAATATCGTGCACCTTGTATCTATCGAGCTTCATGTTGGCGTGAATCTCTTTGAGTTCGCCATCTACTCGTACTCTAACAAATCCTTGCCGGCTTATTTGTTGAAAGAGCTCCCGGTAATGCCCCTTACGCCCTTTTACGATAGGGGCGAGCAGTGCCACTTTCTGACCATGCATTTCTTCCTGAAGCAGTGTAACAATCTGATCTTCGGAGTAACGCACCATGCGCTTTCCGGTTTTGTAGGAGTATGCGTGGGCTGCGCGTGAAAAAAGAAGTCGGAGGAAATCATATATCTCGGTAATGGTGCCCACGGTAGATCGCGGGTTCTTACTTACCGTTTTCTGCTCAATGGAAATGACCGGACTTAAGCCGGATATCTTGTCAACGTCGGGTCGCTCAAGGCTACCAAGAAATTGCCTTGCGTAGGCCGAAAAAGTCTCAATATACCTGCGCTGCCCCTCTGCGTAGAGTGTATCGAAGGCGAGCGATGACTTGCCGCTTCCGCTAAGGCCGGTAATTACCACCAGCTTGTTGCGGGGTATGCTAACATCAATGTTTTTGAGATTGTGCACACGGGCACCCCGAACATCAATAAAGGTTTCTTTCTTCATACCTTCCTGCAACTTGCTAGAGCGTGTCTTTTGCAAGGCTATCGTTTTCAAAAACCAGGGCTTCGGAGGAGATAAACCCGGTAAAGCCTTTGGCTGGCAATTGGATGTTGTACGACTTACGCCCCGGATTTCTTAAGAACGTATCGCGGAGCCACGGGTTCAGAATTTTAAGAATTTTGTAGTTCACGCCGTGTTCAAAGGCAAAATCGGCAAAGTCGTTAATGGGTTCATTAACGGTTACTGTTCTGGTTTTTAGGGGCGGATAAAGGTCCTTTTCGCGAAAGAAAAAGCCGTAGTCACGTGGTTTGGTCATGATTTCCTTGATGGCTACAATGCGAAACACGTACCGGGCGGTTTCTTCAATCAGCAGCATGTCGTAATAGTTATGCACTTTTTGCCTTTTTATTTGGCGGTCTAATCCATTCATGCCCATGTTGTAGGATGCGGCTGCCATGGTCCAGCTTCCGTACTTTTTGTAGGCGGTGTTGAGGTATTTACACGCGGCCTCTGTTGATTTTTCGAGGTGGTAGCGCTCGTCCACTTCGCCGTTCACTTCCAGTCCGTATTCGATGGCCGTGTTTTTCATGAACTGCCAGAAACCGGTGGCTCCAGCCGGAGAAACTACATTTTGTAATCCGCTTTCTATCAGGGCGAGGTACTTGAAATCATCGGGAACCCCATTTTTGGCAAGGATGGGTTCAATGATGGGGAAATAGCGATGGGCCCTTTTGTGAAAAAGCAGGGTTTGTGACTGCCAGTAGGTGTTGATGAGCAGCTCACGATCCAGTTTTTCGCGCACATCTATACTTTGCATAGGCACGTCCTCATTGGCAAAATCCAGTTCGTCGGGGAGGTTGAGAGCAAAAATGCGGTAGTTGGATGTGAACTCTTTTTGGTGGCTATCGTCGTGGTTATCCATTTCAATGCTCGAGGAAAACTGAAAGAGTTTTACCACGAACACCACCGCAAGAAGCAGTGTAACAATAAGGGCAATTCGTTGCAGGTATATCATCAGTGGCAATTAGTTGATGTAGTTGGCTTTATTGATTTTTGCCAGATAAAACATCACAGATAAGAGCAGCACGAAGTATGCCAGAACCCCTCCAGCATGCCACCACGTCCATGTTTCAACGTATTTCTGGAAGAAAATCGTGGTCAGAAGTGAAAGAGCTCCTATTCCGCCAAAGGTCATTGCCACCTGACTGTCTGACAGTCCCTGGTATGACAGCACGTGGGTTGTGTGGTCTCTTCCGCCAACAAAGGGAGATTGCCCTCGTCTGATTCGGTTGATGACTACAATGGTGGTGTCAATAATGGGCAACAAGTACACGAGCAGTGTAATGCTGATTTGTCTGGAAACCAGCAATTCGCCGCTCAGACTTGGGGCATTCCAGCAATAGCGGATACCAATGAAGGCCAGAAATAATCCGAGAAACTGGCTCCCGGTGTCGCCCATGTACATTTTGGATGGATTCCAATTGAAGAACAGAAATCCTGTGAGTGAGGCTACTACACCTAGAACAATCATAAACTCAGCGGTACCCAACTCGCCCATTACATAGATGGTGAGCAGCGTGCTGAGTAGGATAAATATCGAAACGACCGAGGTGATGGCGTCCATGTTATCGAGCATATTGATGGAATTCATCATTCCGATGGTCCAGAAAATGGTGAGGGCATAGTTGAGGTATGCCCATTCAAATAGTTCGATATGAGTGCCTGTGAGGATGAGTATGATCCCACATGATACCTGTACAGCGAATTTGAGCAATGGCCTGGTATTGTAAGCGTCATCTGCCAACCCCATCAGAAAAGCAAGGAGTGCCGTGAGAAGCAAACCCAGAAGCTGTGTGTTCTTGAATACCTCTTCCGGAAAAAAGAAAATGGAGTAGCATACGAATGAGATGAGAAACACCATGAAAAAGGTAATACCACCGATGGCAGGTTTGGACTCGGAGCTCCATCTAATGGCCTTTGCGCCCCGCTGGTTTTTGGTGCCCATTGTTCTTGTAAACCGCAGCAGAATGGAGTTGGTGAGTAGTGAAAACGCAGTGGTTCCCAGGAAAAAAAGTGAATAGATCAGAAATATGTACTGTGATTGGTCCATTGGATGTGGCTGCGTTCGGGTGGCGAATTAAAACAAAGACGTGAAATCTTCAAAACGCTGCCCCAATTTATCTTTTTCCGAAACAATTGGGTGCTCAGTTTTCCAGTTGATTCCAAGCGAAGCATCATTCCAGAGAATGCATCCCTCGCTGTTTTTGTTGTAAAAATCAGTGCATTTGTACACGAAAATGGTGTTGTCTTCCAGCGTCAGAAATCCGTGAGCAAAGCCAGGCGGTATGTATAATTGGAGATTGTTTTCGGCTGTGAGCTCAACCTCAAAATAACGACCGAAGTGCGGTGAACTTTTTCGGATATCTACCACTACATCCTGCACGGCTCCTTGCAGCACCCTTACGAGTTTACCTTGTGCGTGCGGCGGGTTTTGGAAGTGCAGTCCGCGCAGTACGTTTTTTTGCGAAAGCGATTGGTTGTCTTGCACAAATGCATCTTGAACTCCGGTAAGTTCAGTAAAACGCTTTGCGTTGTACGATTCGTAAAAGTAACCTCTGTCGTCACCAAAAACGGTAGGCTTTAGGAGGAAAAGCCCATTCATTGCGCGCTCTATGATTTCCAAAACTCAAACCATTTGTTTCGGCCGGTACTGTTGCTTTCATCGTAGTAACCATAAGCCTGTCCGTAACCATAACCGTAACCATAACCGTAGCCGTAGTTGTATCCGTAGCGATGTCTGTTAACTTCTACACTATTGAGAACCACGGTTACCCGGGTTATTCCGTTTTCGTTCATCAACCTGTCTACGTTCTGCACAAAATGCTTTTTGCTGTAGTCAGCCCTGAAAACATAAATGGGGTAGTCAACCATCTTGAAGATTGGAATACCGTCCGTTACCATACCTACAGGTGGATTGTCGATGATAATCACGTCGTACAAACTCTTCAGTTCATTAATGATCTCTACTGTGCGGTCGCTCAGTATCAATTCTGAAGGATTGGGAGGAAGTGGGCCCGAGGTAATAAAATCGAGGTTGTCGAGGTTGCTCTGCTGCACACATTCCTGGATGGTGTTTTTTCCTACAATGAGTGTACTCATACCCCGGGTGTTTCCTACACCAAAACCAGCGTGGATTTTTGGCTTGCGTAAATCCATGTCCAGAATAATGACCCGCTTGCCTGAAAATGCGATAATACCGGCAAGGTTAATTGCGATAAATGTCTTGCCCTCGCCCGATACCGTTGAGGTAATTGCAATGGTTTTAGGGCCTTCTTGAGAGGGATCCACAAACTGCAGGTTGGTCCTTATGGTTCTGAAGGCCTCGGCAATCATTGATTTAGGATTTTTATCAATCACCATCTGAGAAATGGGCACTTCCTCAGTATACTTCGGTGTCATGCCCAAAATACCCACAGAAGCATTGGTTTGCTTGGTGATTTCATTCAACGATGTGATTTCGTCATGCATGAGATATCGCACCAAAACCATCACAGCACTGATGAGTACAGTCAGAATGATGGCTATCGCAAAAACCATGTTTCTGTTGGGAGCGATTGGCACAGATGGTATCCGGGCTTCTTCCAAAATTCGATTCTCAGGTACAAAACCGGCCTTGCTGATTCGGTACTCCGTTTGTTTTTCCAATAGAAGCGTATAGTACTTTTCATTTATTTTGAAATGCCGCTGCAAGCGGGCGTACTCCAATTCCTTTTCAGGTAGTTGATAAAAGGAGGCTTCGAAATCTCTCAGTTTGTCCTGAAAAAAAGTACGCCTTCCTTGCAAGTTGGATCGCATTGATTGTATGGCCTCAAGAATCAATCTTTTTTGTATTTCTACTTGGTATTCAATGTTTTTAACAGCGCCGTGGTTTCCTTTCACGTTGAATCCCATTTCTTCCTTGCGCAACAATATTTCGCGTAAATCTGTAATCAATCCCGATAGTGAGTTTTCCAGTCGGGTGCCGACTATCAGGGGAATCAGGGCATATATATCTGTCTCCTCAGGGTTAGCCAGCGCAACCTTTTCTAATTCGCCCAGTAGTTTCTCTTCATACTCGAGCTCCATCTGACGGTCGTCATACTGCTGAAAATAGCTCAGATAAAACTCAGAAATTCTGTTCAGGTCAGAAATTTTGTTGTCCTTCATGAACATACTGAGTTCAAATTCTGTTTCTCGCAGTTCGTTGTACACTTCTTCAATTTGGTTATCGATAAAGCGAATGATGTTTGATGCGCTCAACTCACGCGATTCCTGATCGTACTGCAAATATTGATGAGCATGCGCCATTACAAAATCCCTGGCAAGAGTGGCATTGTGGTTTTTGCAGGAAATCTGGATGGTTTGTGCAATATTGTTCATTACCCGTACCTCCATGTTACTTCTGAATCGTGATACCAGTGAGTTGGGGTTGTTTATCACGAAGTAAAGCTCATTGTAAGAACCTTTATCGGAGTTTTCTTCCAGAGGTGGAGCCAAATCGATGCGACCTTCAAAAAACCTTGTTCTCACATAATCATTTGGCAAGAATGGGTCTGATATGGCGTTGTTGTTCAAATGCAACTCATAGCGGCCATCAGCCAGGTTGCGAATGAAAATTTGTTTATCCAGGATGCTGCTATCCGTAATTGCAACCAAATTGAGTTTAGGTTGAGGAACACGGTAGAGCTGCCTTGTGAGTATGTCGCCTTTCAGGTAGTAACTCACCTTAAGGGGCAAACGTTTTACAGTTTCCTGAAGCAAAAGCTTGGATCTTAAAAGTTCCAGCTCAGCCGACAGGGTTTTTTCTTCGTAGATCTTGTTGACCTGAAGAATTTTGGTTGCATTGTCACTTTTTGAAAGCTGAATGATGGTTGATGCTTGATAAACAGGAGCATTGTACCTGAGGTAGAGGTATGCGAAAGTGAAGGTAAAAACAGCCAGTAGAGCTATCCACTTCAGGCTTTTTCGGGCAATGTAAAGAAACAGCCCCAACTCGAACTGACTACCAAAATTGGTAAGACGTTCTTTATAGCCCTCATAGCTCTGATTTACCTTGGATATATTCTCGTCAATCATGTACGCATTTTATCTCACTATATTGATGAGAACGAGGAATGTGGTTAGCAGTCCAACCAGTGGGGTTACATCTCTCAGGGCTTCTGCTACATATTGGGGAACCGGCTCAACGTAAATGATGTCATTGGCCTGAACAATAATATCTCCGTCTGCCACACCGTCAATTTTTGCCAGGTTAATCAGGTACACCTTTCGCCCTTCAGGTGAGTTTCTGATGAGCTTAATTTTACTGGCATTTCCCCTCTTGGCCACACCTCCTGCCTGAGCAAGCGCTTCTGTAACCGTCATGTTGTTGTTGGTTAGGGTGATAACACGCGCGTCTCCGCCCGACCCGGGCATTACAATTACCCTGTTGTTGGTAATTTCCAGCATAGCGTATGGCCGAACATAGTACTCGGAGTAGAGATCTTCGAGATAAAATTCAGCGTCGCGCACGGTCATACCAGCCAGCTTTGTGAGGCCGATGGTGGGAAGTTTAACATCGCCGGTAACTTCCACACGGTAACGTATGATGTTTTGCATGTTTCGCATCATCATCTGGTTTTGCTGACCGCCACCTACTGCACCGCTTCCCGATGTCAGGTCAATGAGCAGGAAGCCATCGTTTGAGTACAGCCTGAAGTTTAAGAGATCAAAGGGCTGTATCTTGTATTCAAGGTCAATAACTTCCGGTGGTACGTCGTAATCGTAGCCAATAGGAGTTTTGAACATCAGGTCTTTGTTGATATTGCAAGAAGCAATGGCAAAAGCCATGGTAAGAAACAGTAATGCGCGTTTCGTGATCATCTCAGTTTAAAAGTTCTTGGTAAAGTTGGGCCATGTCATCGGCAAGGCGCTGGTAGTGAAATTTTTGATGCACATACAACCACCCATCGGCCCCAAATTCTTCCCGTAAGGCATCATCTTCAACGAGTCTTAATAAATTGTTGGCTAAGGTAACATGATTATTCGTTTCGCTCAAAAGTGCCGTGCGACCAGATACCACGATATTCTCAATACCGCCAACACGTGTGGTTACAATGGGTTTGTTGGCGGCCTGGGCCTCAATTAGCGACACTGGTGTGCCTTCGTTTTTTGATGTAAGGCACACAATATCAATTCCTGCATTTACGTAGTCAATGTCTTTAATCCACGAGGTGAAGGTAACACTGCAGCGATTTTGTCCGGGAGAGGTTGTAAGATTCAATTCGTTGCAAAGAGCTTCAAGGCGCGCCCGTTCTTCGCCATCGCCCACAACAAAGGCCCGTATTTTGCGCTGGGTTCTATGCTGAAGAATGGCAATCGACCTCAGAAACAAATCGTGGTTCTTAATGGGAACCAAGCGGCCAATGATACCAATGGCAATTTCATCCGGAGCCAATCCATATTCAGTTCTGAAGCGTAGCCGTTTTTGGTCCATTGATTCTGTAAAGCGAGCCAAATCAAAGCCCAAAGGGATGATTCGTACTTTCTCCTCAGGGCATACCTTGTGAATGTTTACCAGCTCATTCTTTTGCCCTTCGCTCAGCGCCACAATGCAATTTGATTTCGACGCTAAAAACCGTTCCACCTTCCTGTAAAATGAGGTGGTAATGGGGTTGAAATAGGAGTGAAAGGAGTGGCCGTGAAATGTGTGAACAATCACAGGTACTTTCATCTGCGCTGCTGCCAATCGCCCTAATGCACCCGGTTTCGACGCGTGAGTGTGTACAACATCGGGCTTGAAATCCTGAATAAGTTGCTTGATTTTTTTAAACGCCAACCGATCTTGAAGCGGGTTTACTTCCCTTCGCATTTCGTTTAAAATAACAGGCTTAAGGCCGAGTTGGTCAACAATGTGCATGGAGCTGCCCTCGGAATCCTCTTTCATGCCACCCACCAGTAGCGTCTCGAAATCGCCCGGTAGGTATTTCGTGAGATAAGCCGCGTTGTAAGTGGGTCCGCCCAGGTTAAAGCGGTTGATAATGCGAAGTACGCGTGGCATGAAAGACTCCTCTGTTTATAGCAGATACAAAGTAACGAAAAAATAACTCATCCGAGTCTCCTGAAGGTGCTGAACCACCAGCTTTGAAAAACCAGAAAGCTCCAGAGCAAGGAAGCATGCTTGTTGTTATGGAGCTGGTAAAAGTCACGTTGAATATCCTCCAGAACGGATGGGTTAAAAACGGCCTGCTCTTCGATAAGTTGCCTGTTGCTGAATTTAACAACCAGCTCTTTCAGTGTGGAGCGTAGCCAGCTTTCCATGGGCACTTCAAAGCCTTTTTTGGGTCTGTTGAAAACTTCAGCCGGGAGCACTGAATGAAAGGCATTTCGCAACATCAATTTACCTGAACTTGCATTCAACTTGTACCCCGAAGGAAGATTGTTCACATACTGAACCAGGTGGTGATCAAGAAAAGGTGTTCTTACCTCAAGTCCGTGGGCCATGCTCATCTTGTCAACCTTGGCAAGCATATCGTTGGGCAGAAGGAATAACTGATCCGAAATGAGTACTGAGTTAAAGTCATTTTCATCCAAATCTAAACCAGGCAGTTGGTCGAAGATCAGTGCTTGATGGTGTTTTTCCTTCAGCAAACTGAAAACGGTGGCTTCATCCGTCCACCGCAGCCATTGGTGGTAACGCTCCCTAAACGGCAATCGCAGTCCATCAGAGTATTTGCGCAATTTCCTGAGGAAATCGCCTTGTTTATCCGAGCGACTTCCCCCCGGTAAAAGCGACAGCAGGGGTGCTGCGCTTTTTAAAATGAGGTTCGAAGCGCTTTTCTGACTGGCCCGGTAAAGAGCCATATGCTTGCGATAACCGCCAAACAGTTCGTCGGCACCATCTCCTGATAATATCACCTTAACGTGCCGGGCGGTATATTTACTCAACATATACACAGCTATGGATGAGCTGTCGGCAAAAGGCTCGTCAAGGTGGTTGAGTACAGCAAAGGCAGCTTCCTCCATTTCATTCTTTCCAACCCTGATTTCGTGATGTGTGCTGCCAATATGCCCTGCCACCTGCGCCGCGCAGGCCGACTCGTCCAAATAGGCGTGGTCATCAAATCCTACCGAAAAGGTATTGATTCCGCTTAAGTGTTGGGATGCGATGTAGCTTACAATGGATGAGTCAATTCCGCCACTAAGAAAGGTTCCGAGTGGAACATCTGATACCAATCGCATTCTTACCGATTCGTCCAGTAACTGACGTACATTCTCAACAGCAGATTCATAGGAATCTGCTGAGGCAGTGCGCTTTTGGAGATCAAAATACGGCTGCTTCTCTACCTTTCTGTCTCTCACGGTAAGAAATTCTCCCGGCATGAGCTTTTGAACTCCCTTGAGTGCTGTGTACGGCGCGGGAATATAGGTGAGCTGAAAAAACAAATGCAAGGCGTCAACATCCAGCTCCGGGTTCACTCCAAGCACTTTGAATACACTCATTTCTGACCCGAAGCAAATGATGTCGGGTTGTAGGTTGTAATACAGGGGCTTGATGCCCATTCGGTCTCTTGCCAGCCACATGGTTTCCAATTGGGAGTCGTACACAGCAAAGGCAAAAAAACCGTTGAGGCGCTCCAGGCAGCCGGGCCCCCATTGCGCCCACGCTTTGAGCAGAACTTCGGTGTCGCCGGTGGTGGTAAAGTAGTGTCCCAGTTTTTCAAGATCAGACCTCAGGCTTTTGAAATTGTAAATCTCCCCATTGAATACAATGGCATAGCGACCATCCTCTGTTTGCATGGGCTGATTTGAAGCTGCCGAGGTATCGAGAATACTGAGTCTGGCGTGACCCAGGCATAACTTGCCATAGGCTCTTACCTGCCTGAAATCTGGACCGCGGTGGGCTATTTTTTCTACCGCCTTGAGCAAACGATCTTCGTCACCGGCAGAAATCGGTTGTGAGTAATTGAATATTCCGGCAATACCGCACATAGGCTCTAAACTGTGCGAATTTAGGACTATTCCTCTTGCGCTTGCCCCGAAATAATCCGCTGGCCCTATATTTGTCTCAACCCTTTGCTATGAGAATCCTTGTTGCCATTGCTCTGTCGCTTTGTTGTTTTGCTGTCGGGGCCCAGCCCTCAAACGGGATGGATGAGTTTCTGGATCAGTGGCTTGAGCAGCCCAATTTGTCGGAAGCTTCTGTTGGATTCTACGCGGTGGATATCAACAGCGGTGATGTGCTGGCAGACCATCGGGGCAACAAAGCCATGATCCCGGCATCCTTGATGAAAATACCTGCCACCATTGCAGCCTTGCATACCCTGGAGGGAGATTTTCGATTTGAGACCTCATTGAGCTACCATGGTCACCTGGAAAATGGTGTACTCACCGGCGATTTGGTGCTTCGCGGCTCGGGAGACCCCACCTTTGGCTCAGCGCGTATCGGTAAAAGTGCCGATGCCTTGCTTGAAGCGTTTGCATCGGCCATTAAGCAGGCCGGAATCACGAAGGTTGAAGGAAATCTGGTGCTTGACAATACAGCCTTTACTCCCCACGTGCCCGATACATGGGCCTGGCACGACCTCACCAACTACTATGCGGCAATTCCTCACCCGCTCAACTTTTTGGACAACCAGTTCAGCATCTTTTTCAAAACAGGTGAGGTAGGCTCCGCGGCAGTTTTAAAATACGTTAGCCCGATGATTCCGGGTGTGAAACTGGAGCACGACGTGGTTGCCGCAGATATCCGAAACGACCAAACCTACTGTTATGGTGATCCTACCGGAGATAAGATTCGGGTAAAAGGTGCGCTTCCCGCCAAACGGGAAAACTATGAAGTAAAAGCGGCCATCCCCGACCCGGGTAGATTTTTTGCCATTAGGCTGATGGAATCCGTGCAGCAATCAGGAGTTGAATGGAAGGGTGATGTTGAGCATTCTTCCTTGTCTGCCACAAATGGCGGAAAAGAACTGATTCGTCATACATCGCCCACGCTCGCAGAGATTGTTGAGGAAGTGAACTTTCACAGCATCAATCTTTACGCCGAAGCTTTGGGAGTTGCGCTATCTGAAAAATTCTCCGATGTTCCGCGGACTGAGGTGTTGAAGAATTTCTGGTCTGAAAAGGCCGGGATAGATACGCGCGGATTTCGGCCCGAAGATGCCAGCGGACTTTCGCATTATACTACAATCACCGCCAAGCAACTCACCGATATGCTTCATTGGGTGTATCATTCCGACAATGGTAAAGGATGGATGTTGTCGTTGCCACAGGCAGGTCTCAATGGCACACTGCGCAGTTTCGGAAAAGGAACCCCGCTTGAAGGTAACCTAAGAGCCAAAAGTGGCTACATGACAAGCAACAGAGGCTACGCAGGAGTACTAAACGCCAGGTCGGGAAAAATGGTGGCCTTTGCTGTGATGGTGAATCATTTTGAGGCCAGTCCGGCAACCATTAAAAGTGAGCTGGAAAAGCTGATTGTTGCGCTCTATGAGTCGAATTGACCCTAAAGCTTGATGGACTGCGTTTGCCGGGAAGGCAGCTCTTTTCTATTCACCCCTTTCAAACAGTGCTTGTCGTAAATGGTAGCCGCCACTTCATCGCCGAGTTTGGCCGCTTGCTCAAAATCAATGCAGGCCGCGTGCTTGTCTTTGAGTTGATGGTTGCACTCAGCCCGAAAGTAAAAGAGGTCGGCTTTGTTTTCGAAGGTCGTTTTTTCGAGGGCCGAAAATTCCTCGCGGGCTCCCTCATAGTCGTGCAGATCGAATTTTAGCACGCCCACGTTAAAGCGCGCTGAGAGTAGAGTGGAATCGAGTCCGAAGGCTGTTTCCATGTCGGCAAGTGCTTCCTTTTTCTGTTGCAGTTCAGCGTAAGCCGCACCGCGAAGAAAGTGAGCGGGGGCACATTTCGCGTTGTAAGAAATACTCCTGTCGAGCCATTGTATGGCCTGACGGCTTCGGAATGACTGGTAATGAAGTACCCCCGTGTAGTAATGTGCCAGAAAGTTGGAGGGCTCCAGTTCCAGAGCCATTTGCAGGTCTTTTTGAGCTCCTTTGGTATCGCCGCTCCATATTTTGGCCGACCCGCGGTGCGTAAACAGCATGCTGCTTTTTTCGTATCGTTGCGCTTCGTTGTATGCGTGAATGGCTTCATCAAACCGCGATTGTTTTTGAAGTGCATCGCCAAGGAGCATCCAGTATTGCGCAATGTTTCGGCCTTCCTTCGGGATGCTCTCAAGCAACTCAATCACCTTGTCGTACGTGCCTGCATCATAGCAATTGCGGGCTTTTAACAGGGTGTCAGAATGGGCCATTAATAAAGGCGATTGAATCAACATCAAACCAATCAGACCCATGCATATCACGTGATATCTAAAGAGTGAGTTCATGGAGTTTTGTACGAATATGCGGCCGTGAGGTTTCGCACATTCTCTCCTTTGTATTTCGAACCTTAAGCCCTACTTTTGGCAGCCTAAAATCACGTTATGAACATACACGAATTTCAAGGAAAATCAATACTCAAGAGCTTTGGAGTGTCCATCCAGGAAGGTAAGGTGGTAAATGATGTATCCAAAGCCGAAGCAGCGGCCAAAGAACTCTCTGCCGAAACAGGAACCGAATGGTTTGTGGTAAAAGCTCAGATTCACGCGGGTGGTCGTGGTAAAGGAACCGTTAAAGAAACAGGGTCGCATGGCGTTGTGCTTGCAAAAGGACTCGATAAAGTTGAAGAAATAGTTAAAGGTATTTTGGGTGGAACCCTTGTTACGGCCCAAACCACCGAAGAAGGCAAAAAAGTAAACCAGGTACTCATAGCACAGGACGTGTATTACCCCGGCGATTCGGAGCCCGAAGAATACTACATGTCTGTTTTGCTCGATCGCCAGCGAGGCCGAAACGTCATTGTGTATTCTCCGGATGGAGGAATGGACATTGAAGCCGTAGCGGAGAAAACTCCCGAGCGTATTTTCCGCGAAGAAATTGACCCCGCTGTGGGTGTCATGCCTTTTCAATGCCGAAGAATCGCATTCAATCTGGGGCTATCCGGTCAGGCGTTTAAAGAGATGCAGAAGTTTGTGAAGTCTCTTTACGATGCTTTCCTCGGTTGTGATGCTACTTTGTTCGAAATCAACCCTGTGCTTAAAACTTCCGACAACAGAATTATCGCTGTTGACTCGAAAGTTTCGCTGGATGGTAACGGGCTTTTCCGCCACCCAGATTACGCCGCCATGCGCGACAAGAGCGAGGAAGACCCTACCGAGGTTGAAGCGTCAGAAGCCGGTTTGAACTATGTAAAACTGGATGGTAACGTGGGGTGTATGGTGAATGGTGCCGGACTGGCAATGGCCACCATGGACATCATTAAGCTGTCGGGCGGTGAGCCGGCCAACTTTCTTGATGTGGGAGGAACGGCTGATGCTGCACGCGTGGAGAAGGCTTTCAGAATTATTCTGAAGGATGAAACCGTAAAGGCCATTCTGGTGAACATCTTTGGCGGAATTGTGCGTTGCGATCGCGTTGCGCAAGGTGTGGTGGATGCCTACAATAATATTGGGGACATCAACGTGCCCATCATCGTGCGCTTGCAAGGTACCAATGCCGAAGAAGCCAAAAAACTCATTGACGAAAGCGGGTTGGAAGTTCACTCTGCGGTATTGCTGCAAGAAGCCGCTGAAAAGGTGAAGAGCGTACTCGCCTAAAACCCTGCCCATGAAAAAGGTTCTGGTTGCCAATCGGGGAGAAATTGCCCTGCGCGTGATGCGCTCCCTTCGCGAAATGGGGATTGCCACTGTGGCTGTTTACTCAGATGCCGACCGCATGGCGCCATTTGTTCGATATGCCGACGAGGCAGTGCGAATTGGGCCACCCCCTTCATCCGAATCCTACCTTAAAGGTGACGAGATTATTCGCGTTGCCGGTGAACTGGGTGTTGACGGGATTCATCCAGGGTACGGCTTCTTGTCTGAGAACGCTGGTTTTGCCAGGAAGGTGCGTGAAGCGGGTATCACATTTATCGGTCCTGGCGAAGAAGCCATAGAAACCATGGGGAGCAAACTGGCGGCCAAAGCGGCTGTAAAAGCCTACAACATTCCTATGGTGCCCGGTGTGGACCACGCCATAACTGACGTAGCCGAAGCACGAAAAATAGCCGCCGAAATCGGATTTCCCATCCTTATTAAGGCCTCTGCAGGAGGAGGTGGTAAGGGCATGCGCATCGTAGAATCTATTGACGAGTTTGAATCCCAGATGGATCGTGCTGTATCTGAAGCGATTTCGGCCTTTGGAGATGGCGCAGTGTTCATTGAAAAGTACATCGGATCGCCTCGTCATATTGAAATACAGGTGCTTGCTGATCAACACGGCAACGTAGTGCACCTTTTTGAGCGGGAGTGTTCCATTCAACGACGACACCAGAAAGTAGTAGAAGAGGCTCCTTCGGCTGTGCTCACACCTGAGCTTCGGGCTCGAATGGGTGAAAGTGCCTGTGATGTGGCACGGGCATGCAATTACCACGGAGCTGGAACGGTTGAGTTTCTGGTGGATGAACACCTGAATTACTACTTCCTTGAAATGAACACCCGTTTGCAGGTTGAGCATCCTGTGAGCGAGCTTATTACCGGAATTGACCTGGTGAAAGAGCAGGTGCGCATTGCCCGCGGAGAAAAGTTGTCGTTCGGACAGGATGATTTGAAAATCAACGGACACGCACTTGAGATTCGTGTATACGCGGAAGACCCGGCCAATAACTTTCTGCCGGACATAGGCACACTGCACGGATATCGTAAGCCTGAAGGTCCCGGTATTCGCGTAGATGATGGTTTTGAAGAGGGGATGGAAATTCCCATCTACTACGACCCGATGATTGCCAAACTTATTGTTCACGCCGAAAACCGCGAGGCCGCCATCGAAAAAATGAAACGCGCCATTGCCGATTATCAGATATCAGGCGTTGCAACCACCCTTGGCTTTTGCTCTTTTGTGATGGATCACGAGGCATTCCGCTCGGGTAAGTTCGACACCCATTTCGTGCAAACTTACTTCAAACCGGAAGTGCTGAATGTATCAGACCCGCAAGAGGAAGAAGCGGCAGTACTCATAGCGGCCCTTCAAAGGAGCGAAGGTTCAAATTCTACTGAGCTTACTGCAAGCCAATCGCTTACAGAGAGCAATTGGCGGAAAAACCGAAGTTAGGCATCGTTATTGATAACATTGTGCTTAGCTTTATCGTTTAAAAGAGCACATATGTGTCGGTGCATCAACATTCTTCTTTTTCTCTTCGCGTTGCCCTTTATGGGCCTGGCTCAACACCACGGGTTTGACCAAAATACGAAGGCATTGGAAGTCCTGATCACCGAGGATGATACACTCCCCTTGGTTGAACTTAAGCCATTTACCGTGCTTGAATTCACCAAAGAGCGCACACGGCGAGAGCAGCGACGCTGGGATGCCTTGATGGGGCGTGTTACCAAAGTATATCCATATGCCCGTCTGGCCGGAGAGTTAATGCGCGAATACGAGCAACAGCTCGAGAATCTTCCCACCGAAAAGGAGCAAAAGGCCTATCTAAAAATGGCAGAAAATGAATTGAAGCGCGAGTTCGAAGGTGAGATACGCAACATGACCATCCGCGAAGGGTACGTGCTCATCAAGCTCATTGACCGCGAAACGGGAAATACTTCGTATGATCTCATCAAAGAGTTGCGCGGAGGATTTACCGCTTTTATGTGGCAGGCCGTTGCCCGGCTGTTCGGCTCAAACCTCAAAGAGCAGTACGATGCTCCCGGCGAAGATGCCATGATAGAAGAAATCGTAGCACTTATTGAAGCCGGCGAAATCTATGTGGCAGAGCGAAAAGCCAACACTCCACAGGCGCAGGCGCGAATCAAGAAAAGCAAACGAAAAGGTTCCTGATTGCCGCTTAGCGGAATTGCTGCGACACCTCTTTTTCTTTCAAGCCCTTGCTGTAGTCGTAAAACCCTTCACCCGACTTCACGCCCAGATTTCCGGCTGTAACCATGTTTACCAGCAACGGGCAGGGAGCGTATTTCGGATTACCGAAACCGTCGTGTAACACGCGCAAAATAGAGAGGCAAACGTCCAGACCGATAAAATCTGCGAGGTGCAACGGGCCCATGGGGTGCGCCATTCCCAACATCATCACGGTGTCAATTTCTTCCACACCGGCCACACCCTCGTACAAACTGTAGATAGCTTCGTTAATCATGGGCATCAAAATTCGGTTGGCCACAAAGCCGGGGTAGTCGTTTACTTCCACGGGCACCTTACCGAGATTGCGCGACAAATCCATGATGGTCTCCGTGCATTCGTTGCTCGTTTTGTAACCCCTGATAACCTCAACCAATTTCATCACAGGCACGGGGTTCATAAAGTGCATGCCAATTACTTTCTCAGGGCGCTTGGTGACCGCCGCCACTTTGGTGATGGAAATGGAGGAAGTATTGGTAGCGAGGATACAGTTTGCCGGACAGGCTTCATCGAGTTGTCCGAATATTTTGAGCTTTAGATCAATGTTTTCCGTGGCAGCTTCAACCACAAGGTCTGCCTGAGCTACCGCCTCGCGCATTTCTGTATGGGTGGTAATTCGTTTCAGGCAAGCGTCTTTGTCGCCCTCAGTGATGATTTCTTTTTTGATTTGCCGATCCAGGTTTCCGGCAATGGTTTTTAGTGCCCTGGAAAGAGCATCCTGGGATACATCGCACAGGTTTACTTCATATCCTTTCTGGGCGAAAACGTGTGCAATTCCGTTGCCCATGGTGCCGGCTCCAATAACTGTAATGCGATTCATGTTGAGGGTTCTTTTAATCGGTTTAATTTAATGTGCCGCGAAAATACACACTAGCGGTGGCCTTCCCAAACGGCATTACTTACCGGAGCCTTTCAGAATGATGAGCACTGTATATGCCAGGATTTTGATATCGAGCGACAATGACATGTTTTCGATGTACAGCACGTCGTACTTGAGGCGCTGAACCATTTGATCAACATTTTCGGCGTATCCATACTTTACCTGACCCCAGGAAGTGATTCCCGGGCGCACTTTGTGCAGGTGTTTATAATGGGGAGCGCGCTCCATGATTTTGTCAATATAGTACTGACGTTCGGGCCTCGGTCCAACCAAACTCATGTCGCCTTTCAGCACATTGAAGAACTGAGGCAATTCGTCCATGCGAGTTTTTCTCAGGAAACGGCCTATGCGGGTTATTCTTGGGTCACTGGTACTCGATAATTGCGGACCATCTCGCTCGGCATCAATATACATCGAACGAAACTTGTAAATGTTGAAAGGTTGACCATGAAGGCCGATACGCTCTTGTTTGAAAAAAACCGGACCCGGAGATGAGAGTTTGATTAAAACCGCCAATAGCAGGTAAACCGGGGCCAGCACTAGAAGAGCCATCATACTAAGTACAATATCCATAATTCGCTTAATGGAGAACTGCCATGCGGGCATGATTTCGGCATTGACCTGAATCAATGGAGTGCCAAATATGCTTGTCATTTTTACGGATCCGGCAAGAATATCGTACATATCGGGTATGATGTGGATCTTGACATTGCAATCATCCAACGCGTTGATAATCTTTGTGATGTTTTGATGCTCCGAAGAATCCAGTGCAACAATGATTTCCTCTACACTGTGTTCCTCTACAATCTCTCTGATTCGGTTGAAATGCCCCAGGTAACGCAACTGTTGCTTCTGGATAAACTCCTTGCCACCATTGGTGCTTACAAAGCCAATAATCTTAAAACCGGGATAGTTACGGATGCTGTTAAGCTCTTCGAGGGTGTCAATAGCCAACTGATTACAGCCAGCCATGATGGTATTGAAACCGATTTCGCGGCGGTGAATCCGCTTTACAGTACTGGATGTTAATATGTAGCGAAACGTGAAAGTAAGGCCGAAGTGGATCACGAAAAGTACTGACAGGCTATAGTAATAATAGGTATAGGCGGCAATTTCGTCGTCGAGTAATAGGGTGAAAAAAATAATCAGTACACCGATGACTGTCATGAGCAGGGTTTGCCCCAGCTCTTTAAGGCGGTGTTTTCTGTACACATTGTTGTACGCACCAAAAATGGCGTACAGCACCAGCCAGAAAACGGGAATGGTAATGATGCCCAGGTACAGGTTCTGATCAAAATCAAATTCTGTTTGCTGGCCGTGCTTGATGGGGTCGAGGTAAATTTTCCGGTATGAAAAGAACAAAACCCACGCCACCAAAGCTGTCACGTAATCGGCAAGGATGTATTTCAGAACCTGCTTGCGGTTGTTCATCCGGGGTACACAAGTTTCACATTGTCAATAAACACTTCGCCAAAGTTCTGACCACTGTCGAGTATGCCCTCTATGAAAATACTGAAGCTGGTTCCGTTTGTTGACCCGCGAACTTCAGGCGTGAGGTCAATGTAAATTTTAGACCATTGGCTGTTGGGCCGGATTCCCTTTCCGTAAACTTTGGTTTCAAAAGGTGTGTTTTGATAAACGCCAACCTGCAAGGTGCATGCTGTAAGATAATTGAGCTCAAGATAGATCTCTGTTCCCGGAGCAATTTGGGGAAAGGAGTGCGTAGACCGCACTTCAAAGTAGCGGTTATTGCCCTCCAGCACTACGATGCCGGAACCTGTAGACTGATTACTCGGCTCATATTCAAATACCTGAGAGGGGTTTTGGGTGATCGACATATTGGCCTGACTTTCGGCCGTGGCTTCAAATTGCACGCCTGCTTCCTCAAATCGCTCATTCCAAAAAACCAAACCCGATTCAAAATAGCGAAGCACCGGTACAGTATGTCCGTTTTTCTGGGTGGTTGTTCCCGAGCTTTCGGAAAAGTCAATGGTAGCTCCCGGTTTGAGATTCAGGTTGGTAATGTATTGCTGATAAAAGGGATAGGTTATGCGCGCGGTTTGAATACCGTTTTTGAGTACACCTCCGAGAATAGTGATTTTTTGATCTCCCTCCGAGATGATAGGAACCGTTGAGGGAAGTTCGTAGATACCCACCAATCGGTCGTTGAGGTACACCCATGCATCGCGAATTCCGTGGGCGTTGGTACCCTGCGAAAAGTCGGATTCAACCTCCAGCTCAACAGATTCGATGTGGAGGTAGGCGGGCTCAGTAGTTTTATCGCAGCTGGAGAGTGCCATTGCGGTTAAGATGACCCATATATGTGCTAACCTTATCATACCATATCTCCGTTTTGGCCGGCAAATATAGTCGTTTGGCAATGGTTAATAGATTTGAGACGGGCCAAAGCAGCGCACCTCTTGCCACTTGAAACGGAGTGGAGTCGGATTTATTTTCCAGTCGGGAAAACGGTTGTTAACTTGTCTTGAGTTTTAGTTTCTCAAGAATTTTGTGTGCTACATCAAGCGCTTTAAATCCGTCATCAATGGTTACAAGGGGTGTGGTGTCTTTCAGGATGCTCTCCGCAAAGGTTGAGAGCTCCAGTTGGATGGCATTGTGGGCTTCAATCTCAGGTTTATTGAAAGTGATCTCTTTCAAAGGTTGGCCCGGTTCCACTTCAAGGGTCATTCCGAAAGGGTCGGGCTCACCTTCCACATCCCGCATCTGAATGATTTCAGCTTGCTTTTCAAGGAAGTCAACAGCTATGTACGCGTCCTTTTGAAAAAACCGCGACTTACGCATGTTCTTCATGGAAATGCGGCTCGCCGTGATATTTGCTACACAGCCGTTGTCAAACTCCAACCGCGCATTGCATATGTCGGGGGTAGAACTCAGCACTGCAACTCCACTGGCGCTTATTCTTCGTACGTTAGATCGAACTACGCTGAGGACGATGTCCAGATCGTGAATCATAAGATCCAGCACCACTGATACATCCGTTCCTCTTGGGTTGAATTGCGCCAAACGGTGCGTTTCAATAAACATGGGTTGCTGAATATGGGCTTTTGACTGCATAAATGCAGGATTGAAGCGCTCAACATGCCCTACCTGAACCTTTACGTTTGCTTCATGGGCCAGGTTCATCAGTGCCCGTGCTTCCTCAATGGTGTTGGTAACAGGTTTTTCGATGAAAACATGACGCGATTTACGCAGCGCTTGCGAAGCGCAGTCATAGTGCGAAAGCGTGGGGGTTACCACGTCAACCACTTCCACTTCATCAATGAGGTTTTCTATGCTGTCAAAGGCAGGTACTCCAAATTTTTCGGTAACTTCTGCAACCTTTGCCGGGTCCGGATCGTAAAACCCCACCAATTCGTAATCTCCAATTTGTTGAATCAGTTTGATATGAATCTGTCCGAGGTGCCCGGCACCCAATACTCCAATTTTAAGCATACGTCGGGGGTGTTTCCAGACAAAGGTAGGTCTGTGTGGGGGGCAAATGCTCAGGAGCACACAGTTTTTTCAACACCGTTTTTTTTAAAGGAGCTTTTTTTCAACTTTGCCGGCGCTATGGAAGACAGTTTCCGACATCAAGGAATGCGCAGACGCCTGCTTGATACACTTCGCGAGAAAGGCGTGAAGGACGAAAAGGTATTGGGGGCCATGATGCGCGTTCCTCGCCATGCATACATGGATAAGGCTTTTCTGCATTTTGCCTATGATGACACAGCGTTTCCCATTGGTGCCGGCCAGACTATCTCACAGCCTTTTACAGTTGCTTTTCAGACGTCTCTGCTGAACCTCCAACCCCGTCAGAAAGTGTTGGAGATTGGTACAGGTTCGGGCTATCAATGCGCAGTATTGTGTGAAATGGGTGTGAAGGTGTTTTCGGTAGAAAGACAAAAAGAGCTATATGATAAATCCAGGCTTTTGCTCCGAAAGTTAGGTTACACTCCTCGCACCTTTTACGGCGATGGATACAAAGGACTACCTGCATTTGCGCCTTTTGACGCTATTCTGGTTACTTGCGGTGCCCCCTTTGTGCCCGACGCTCTGCTTGACCAATTAAAGCCCGGTGGTCGGCTGGTTATACCGGTGGGTGAGGGGGATGTGCAGGAAATGTTGCGGATCACGCGCAATCAAGATGGGAGCTTTTCCGAGGAGCGTTTCGGAGAGTTCAGGTTTGTTCCTATGCTTAAGGATAGAAATGCATAGCATTGTAAGAATGGTAACAGTATGGTAACCTATATTTTAAGAAATGCTGTGTGATATTGTGGAAAAAAACAGTGATATGAACAGTAAAGTGTGAAAAACCCATAAAAATGAGAATATCTTTGCCCGCGAATTCAAATAAATTTGCCTGATGGTGGAAAGGAGACTTTCCAATATTGGTAACTAACTCAAGAATCAAACAACAAGAAAACAAACCAAAAACTAAATGTTATGAAAAAGACATTGCTTGTGATTTCAATGCTTGCCCTTGGCGCCAGCTCTGTAATGGCCCAGGGTTTGTCAACCCGCGAAAATGAGGCCATCGTGGCCAAATTGGGTGCTCGTCCTGTGGCGGGTGATGCTGCTCTGAACTTTGTGATTCCATTGGTAGGCCTCAACGCCAACGACGGAACACAAGCCGGATTGTTCGATGGTAACATGCTCGGATCAGGTGATCTTCTCACCTTTAAGTACTACCACACCGACAACTTTGTACTTCGTGCAGGTGTGCGTCTGTATGCTAACAACGACCGTTTGAGCGGAGATACTTTTGAGAGTGAGCCTTTTGGTGTTACACTGGGTGAAGGAGACATCTCAAATCTGGCTGTTATCAACCAGGACCGTTCTTATGTCCTTGCAATCGGTTTTGAGCACCACTTCTCTAACTCAAATATTTTTGATGTGTACACCGGTGCGGACCTTTTGGTTGGCTTCAACAAAATGCGCAACACCATGGAGATGGAGTACAACAACATTGATGGAAACCTCAATGACATCATCACCCGTGATCTCTTCACAGAGCAAACCAATTCTACTGTAATTGGTCTTGGTTGGGTTGTTGGTTGGAACACCTTCATCGCTCAACTTCCCATCTCAGTGGGTATCGAGTACGGCCTCTCTATGAAGTGGCTGCTCGGTGGAAGAACCAAGGTTACCGAAGAGCGTGATGTTCGTAACGCTGACAACCTGAACTCATACTCAGTAGAATACTTCACGGATGATTCTCAACCCGGTTTGTTGTTCAGCGACCTGAGCCGTCGTAACTTCAACATGGACACCAACCAAAACGTACGACTCACTTTTCAGTTCTACTTTACCCGATAATTCAGGATGTTAACCTCATTTAAAACCAGAGACTAATGAAAAACCTCAGAATATTGACGTTGCTCTCTCTGATTGTGCTGGTGGCTACATCCTGTACAGTTCGGCAGAAAGCAACTCCGGTAAGTCCAATTCTTACCACGGTCAACTTTAACATGGATGACCTGGAGTACATTGGCGACGTAATCGGCAAAACAACCCAGTCTTACTTCCTTATTATTCCTTACGGTGGACGTCGTTACACCGCGGGAATTCTGGCCAACAGCGGCCTTGGAAGCGGACAGGGAGTGCCTGCAACCCGTGGCTGGAACAACGCATTGTACGATGCGCTTATGTCTAAGCCCGATGCAGACTTCGTGCTGCCCGTGTCTTACGAAACAACCATTGACCAGATGTTCCTCGGACGTCAGGAAACCCTTACAGTTCGTGCAAAAGCTTACCGCATTAAAACGCGGTAACCACGAACAAAACACTCTTGATAAAAACACCCGCCACTGTGGCGGGTGTTTTTGTTTTTAGACTACTTTCGATTCCCAAATAACCCACGTCATGCAGAGAATTATTATCCTTGTTTTGGTAAGCATCAGCTTGGTGCTCTCCTTTATGGGCTGTAAAAAAGAGAATGAGGGACCACTGTTGTTCATAACCCCCAGAGATACACAGTTCACAAGGCAGCCCGGGCAATTGTTTGAATTCACGATCAATGCCAGGGCCGAGTCTGGCTTAAAGCGCCTGCGCATTACCCAGAATTTTAATAATACGGCAACACAAACCATGCTCGATACGCTTATATCAGGGACCAATATCACATTTCAATATCCCTATTCTGTTCCAACCTCAGGAGTGAATCAAATATATTTCGTGTTCACTCTTACTGACCTGGATGACCGTACAGTATCAACTCCGCGCAGGTGCGTGGTGCAAGGAGCCGCCCTCCTTACAGAGAGCACCGGTCACGAGCTATTTAGCCGTTTTGCCGGTGAGGATAAAATTCGGGGATTCAACATTCATAACGCTTCCGGAATCACCGTTACGGCCCAGACCGATTCTAGTAACATACACATCATGGACTACGACCTCGTAAATGATGGCGTTCTATCAAGGGCATGGTACAGCCC
>REDV01000037.1 GCA_007695365.1 Cryomorphaceae bacterium
CCAGAATGTCGTGAATTTCACTTTCCTGAACCACATCCCATACGGTGAAAGGAGCAGCAGGAACAAGAACCGCATCAATCACGTGTACTACACCGTTGTCGGTTACGATATCGGCCAGGATTACCTGCGCATCGTTGATAAATACGTTTCCACCGTCAAAGGTTACGGTCACATCAGCACCGTTGAGGGTGGTGATCATCTGACCATCAGAAAGGTCGGTAGAGAGTGCAACGCTTCCTACAACGTGGTAGAGAAGGATATCGGTAAGCAGACCAGAAGGGTCAGCCAGCAGGTCATCAATCAAACCGTCGGGCAGTGCAGCGAAAGCCTCATCGGTAGGAGCAAAAAGGGTGAGTTCCGCATCGGGATCGCTCAGTGCACCGTCCAAACCTGCTGCGAGTACAGCGGCTTCCAGAATGTCGTGAATTTCACTTTCCTGAACCACATCCCATACGGTGAAAGGAGCGGGTGGAAGCAACACTTCGTTCACCACATGAACCACACCGTTTCCAGCTATCAAGTCAGCCTGAATTACTTCAGAAGTCTCGTTGATGAAAACCCCACCGAAAAGCATTACAGTAATGTCTCCACCGTTCATGGTGGTGATCATCTGACCATCCTCCAGCTGCACGGATTCGACGGCAGCTCCAAATACTACATGGTATAGAAGAATCTCTGTCAACAATCCTGAAGGATCGGCCAGAAGTTCGTCAACCACTCCCGGAGGCAGGGCTCCAAAGGCAGCGTCATTCGGTGCGAAAACGGTAAAGGGACCGTCGCCGTTCAAAGCGTCGGCCAAACCCGCAGCATTGATTGCCGCGGTCAAGGTTTGGTGATCAGGGCTCGATTCAATGATTTCCATCACTGTACCGAAACCACCCTGACCTGCTTGCGCAAACGACATGGTCGTTGCCACAAACACAGATACAAGTAGTGTCAATAGTTTTTTCATGATAAATGGTGTTTAAGTGATTTACTCGGCATAAACAGGTTCATCAGCCATTTTGTTGAAGCGATGTGGAAAAAAATTCAACATTTTTAGATTCTGTTAACACTGTGGCGATTAGATGATGTGTTTAAATAGCTTATTATCATTGATATATAGGGGTTTGGTAAGGGTAAACCCTGAGATTATTTTTTGGGTGAATCCGCCGGGTGTGAATCAACATCGTATGCCCAATTTGCACATTTCAAGGAAAAACAGAGGTGTGAGACAAAAACCCTTAGCTTTATGGCAATGCGCAATTTGGGCGGCGAGAAATCTTTCTTCCTGAACATTTCTATGCCGATCTGCGTGTTTTTCGAACTAAATTGCAGATAATGTGAAGTCTATCGCTCTACAAAGGCTTTTTTTGGTTTGTTTCCTGGTGTTGGGAGCGGGCCTAACGCCTTTTGCCTACTCGCAGACCTCATATCTGGACAGTTTGAAGATAGAGCTGCGCAAAGCCGAAGCCGATAGCCATCGAATTTATCTCTTGGGTCGTCTCACCTGGCACAGCATTGTAAACCATACAGAGCAGGCGCGGGCTTACAACGACACCGCCAGGATTTTGGCGGATGAAATGGTTGATACGTTGGAGGTTGCCAAAGCTCTTCACTATCGCGGGCTGCTGGAGCGTTTTGCGGGCAACTACCTGGAAGCCATTACAAATCTCGAAAAAGCCGGCAAGCTCTACGATCAGTTCAAAGAGATCAATGGGAAAGCCGGAGTGCTTCTTAACCTGGGGGTTGTATTCAGCATGATTGGCGACTACGATCGCGCCATCGACTACTACTACCGGCAGATTGAACTCAACGAGCAGCTCGCCGATACCTTTCAAATCGGAAACACCCTCAACAGCATTGGCTCGGTACACCGAAAGCTGGGCAATTACGGTGAAGCCCTGGCCAAGTACGAGGAGGCGCTCGAGATCATGGAGCGCATGAACAAACCATGGAACTGGGGCCTGGTGATGGGAAATATAGGCGCCGTGCTTCATGAGAAGGGCGATTACGAAGGAGCGCGATATCATTATAAGCAGTCGGTTGAAAGCAACCGCACGCAAAGCGACACCTGGGGTGTGGCCTATAACCTGCACCGCCTGGGAGTGCTGATGCAGGACCTCGGTAAATACGACAGCGCGGCATACTACATGGAGCAGGCCTATGAATTGCGTACAGAGCTCAACCAAAAACTGGAGCTTGCCGAAACGATGATTTCTCTTGGGTCTATCTGGGCTAAACTCGGCAAAAGCCGACAAGGATTGGAAATGACACATCGTGGCCTTGCCATCGCTGACGAAATCAAGGCAGCCGAGTCGCAAACCACAGCGCACAAGGAATTGTCGGCTATGTACAGTGATATGGGTGATTTTCGAAATGCCCTTGAACACATGAAGCGCTACGCGCAGTTTCGCGATAGCGTGCTCACCGAAGAGAAAATACAGATATCGGCCCACCTGGAGGCACGGTATGAGTCGGCAGTGAAAGACCGCCGGCTGGCAGAGAATGAACTTGAGATATCTTCCGCCAATGCAAAAATATCGGAGCAGCGCAGGGTAGTTCAGCTCAGTCTTTTTGGGGCAGGTGCCATGCTGCTTGTCCTGATTCTGTTGCTGTGGGTACTGTCAGAGCGCCGCAAACGAAACCTGCAACAACTACTTCAACTGCAAAAAGAGAAAGAACTGGTTTCGCTCAAAAGCATGATGATGGGCGAAGAAAAGGAGCGAACACGCATTGCCCGCGACCTTCACGACGGCCTGAGCGGTTTACTGGCTTCCATCCGCATTCGCTTCGATGCGCTTAAACACGATTTCGGTGCGCTTAGTACCAGCCAGAAGTACTCGTCGGCACTGCAATCGCTCGACGAGGCCAGCAGTGAGGTGCGCCGCATTGCACATAACATGATGCCTGAGGTGCTGATGAAATTCGGCCTGGTAGAAGCATTGTCTGAATATGTCAACAACCTCACCATTTCAGGTGAACGCGAAATTGTGTTTAACCACTATGGTCTGGAACAACGCCTTTCTGCGGGTGCCGAACTTGTTCTTTATCGGGTCATACAGGAATTGCTGAACAATATCGTACGCCACAGTAGGGCAACCGAGGTGGTTTTGCAAATCAACCGACATGAGAATATGCTCACCATAACCGTGGAAGATAACGGTGTGGGTTTCGATCCTTCCTATCTCGCAAAAAATAAAGGCATTGGCATGCAAAACCTCGCCTCGCGGGTAGAGTATCTCAATGGTGAACTGAACATCGAGTCGCAGCCCGAAAAAGGCACCTCTGTTTTTATTGAGATTAACCTTTCCAGAATCCCGAAAGACCATGATTAAGCTCGCCATCACCGATGATCACCCACTCATATTAAAAGGTATTGCTGACCTGCTGAGCAAAATGAATGACGTGCAACTTACCGGGCAATACCTCAACCTTGAGGAAACCCGCGCCGGATTGGAGCAAGGGCTTCCGGATGTGTTGCTTCTCGATATCAACCTTCCCGACGGCGACGGGATACAATACTGCAAGGAGGTAACCAGGCAGTACCCCGGCCTTAAGGTGTTGGCGCTCACAACCTACAACCAGAATGTGCTGGTGAAAAACATGATGCGCAATGGTGCGCGCGGTTTTCTGCTGAAAAATACCTCGCTCGATGAGCTGCAAACGGCCATTCAAACGGTGCACAAAGGTGAGCTTTACCTTCAGGATGAGATACGGGAAGCCCTGTTGCGCGACTCCATCGGAGCCTCCGCCCCGAAAACAACGTTTCGGCCCGTGCTTACCCGACGCGAAAAGGAGGTGCTGCAACTTATTATGGATGAATTCACCACGCAGGAAATCGCAGACAAGCTTTTCCTTTCTCCTAAAACGGTGGAGACCCACCGCCTGAATCTGTTGCAAAAACTGGGCGTGCGAAACACAGCGGGTCTGGTGAAGGAGGCCATCCGGCAGGGTTTGCTCGACTAGAGCTCCTAAGGGAATACCCCCGGTTTAACCAATGGTTGTTTACCCGCAACCACAACAGAGCTGCGATACAGACCTTTGGAATAACACAAAATTCCAAAAGTCATGAAAACATTTTCACTCTTTGTACTACTGCTTTCAGCAGTGCAGTTTCAGGCGCAGACCCTCATTGGCTCTGCCGGAACCGAACATGCGGGCAACAACGCGCAGCTATCCTGGAGCCTGGGCGAAATTGCCGTCCAAACACTTGAAGGTGCGGTTACACTCACCCAGGGCTTTCAGCAGGTTGACCAGATTTCCACCGATGTGCCCGAATGGTCTTCCCTCACGGGAATGAACCTCTATCCCAACCCTTGTTCTACTCAGCTTTTCCTGGCCATCGAGGAGCCTGGCCAGTTCGATGTGGAAATCTACGACATGAATGGCCGTGTGGTCCTTCATCAGCAAGCAGGTTTCTCAAGCCTCAACGAGCTCAATGTGATGAACCTCACCAACGGGCATTACGTGCTGCGCATTCGCGAAACGCACGGCGCTCAGTCGCAAACCTTTCAATTCATCAAATCCCGATAATCAAATGTTTACCCAATCATTCAAACAACCAAAGTCATGAAAACAATTGTATCTACTCTTTTGCTGGCCTTTGCCTTTGTGCAGTTTGGCGTAGCACAACCCGACATGTTTAATTACCAAACCGTAGTTCGCAATAACAGCGGAGTGCCCGTGGCCAACCAGGATGTTTCCTTCAGAATGTCTGTACGTGCGGGCACTGCCAACGGAACCGTGGTGTATCAGGAAATCCACAACGAAACAACCAATGAGCACGGCCTCATCAGCTTTCGGATTGGTGATGGAAGTGGTTCAGGAAATATTGCAACCGTGAACTGGGGCGATAACAGCTACTACCTTCAGGTGGAATTGGATCCTGACGGAGGAAGCAGTTACGAAGACATGGGCACCAGCCAACTTGTAAGCGTTCCCTACGCCATGCATGCCAAAACAGCCGAGGACGTGGACGATGCAGACGCTGACCCAACCAATGAGCTTCAGAATCTGAGCATCAGTGGCAATACCCTTTCCATCAGTCAGGGTAATTCAGTAACCGTTGACGGCGACCCCACCAACGAGCTTCAAAACCTCAGCATCAGCGGTAACACGCTCTCTATCAGTCAGGGAAATTCTGTGGAGTTGCCTGGTGGTAGCGCGCCACCTGATGAGGCGCTTGCCAAAGCATGGGTCAACTTCCCTATTTTTGGTCAGCCCAACCTTGCTTTTGACGCGTACAATGTGACCAACACCAGCGTGCCATCAACAGGTGTGCGTGTTGTAAGCCTGGCTCCCGGCTTGTTTTCAATAGCTACCAGTCCTGCCTGCGTGTGCCAGATCAGAAACGACCTCGCTCCGGGATTTTGCGTGGTGACTTCTTCAACCTCTCCCAGCCAGGTTACCGTGCGAACCTATAACTCGAGCGGTCAGCTCGCCGACAAAGAGTTCAGCCTGGTGATTTTTGGAAAGTAAACTACACCGCAACCCTTCTGTGGTTGTCCGAAAAACCGACCCGGTGTAAAGATCGGGTCGGTTTTTTTGTTGAATGTTATTGATTGGGCTCTCTCAGCGAGTCTAACATACCCCTGATTCTTTTCTCTTGGGTTGCCGGCTGCCGGGCCGCAAGCACAGGTTTCAACAAAGCGTGTTGCTCGTCGGCGCTGAGGCTTAAAAAGCGGGCATACACTTCGGGCGGCTCCAGGTCAAAGCAATCTGTAATCTCTTGCGGAAGTACCGGGGGCTCATCATCGCGGTACAGCGTAATGAGCACTTCATCACCGGCCTGCTTTTTCAGTTTTTTGCGCATGGAAGCATTCACCGGAAGAAACAATTGCCCGTCTCCTTTAGGCATCAGCTTGCAGCGCGGCAATTCCACATCGTCCATGGTTCCGCACACACTGATCCATCCAAACCACGCGTGCGGGTCGGGTTTTACTTCGGGGATTAAAGCATAGGTCCAGCCGCCTTTTCCGGGGAATTTTTCGAGGCGGTAGTGCTGTTGTACAAGCGGAGTATTCATGGCAACTGCTGTGAAGCAAAGGTACCAAATCGCTACCTTCGCAGCATGTCTTTATCCATCATCAAAGCCTTTCAGCTCACCGGTCACAGCGCCGGAATTTACGCCCTCACAGCGGGCAGAAGTGCCCATACCGTACTTACCGGAAGCGGCGACAACATGGTGGCAGAATGGGATTTGCGCAGTCCGCAGGTATTGCCGTTTGCCATCCGGCTGGAAACCACCGTCTATGCGCTGAAGCACCTCCCTAAAAACCGACTGGCCATCGGGCAGGGGCGTGGGGGTATTCACATCATTGACCTCGAGAACAAAGCCGAACTGCGACACCTGGCCCTGCACCAAAAAGCGGTGTTTGATCTGCACTTCCTTGCCCCGGCCAACCAGCTCATTTCGTTCAGTGCCGACGGGACCTTCGGCGTGTGGGATGCCGAAAGCTTTGAGCTGGTGCGACACATCCCCATGGGTGATCTTAAAATGCGACGCGCCTCATCCTCGCCCGATGGCCAACTTTTGGTCACCTCGGGCAACGACGGGCGCCTGCGTGTATTTGAGACCGAATTCTTCAACGAGATTCACACCTTTAACGCACACGACAAAAGCAGCAACGTATCACTTTTTACACCCGATTCCGCAAAATTGATTTCCGGAGGCTGGGATGGCCATCTGCGTATGTGGGACGTGCGGAACAACTTCAACAAACGGCTCGAAATCCCGGCACACAACTACGCCATTTACGACATGTGTTTCAGTCCGGACGGCCATTTACTCGCCACCGCCAGTCGCGATAAAACCGTGAAAATCTGGGATGCTGAAACGCTCAGGCCTCTTGCCCGACTGGATGTAAAAGCCGGAGGGCACAGTCACTCGGTAAACGCGCTGCACTGGAACCGCGAAACGGGTTTGCTTGTGAGTGCGGGCGATGACCGCCGATTGATAGGATGGGAGATGAGGTGATCATTTTGAAGCGAAGAGACGAAACACACTACCAGCCTCCGCCAAGTGCCTGGTAAAGTTTTACGTAAGCTACGAGTAATTCTCTGCGGGCGCTGGTGTAATTCAGCTCTGATTCAAACGCCTGACGTTGTGATTCAAGGAACTCGAGATAGCTGGTAACCCCTTTGTCATAGCGCTCTGCGGAAAGTCGCTGGGCATTGATTGATGCTTTGAGTCTTGCCTCCCGTGCAAGAAGTTCCTCCTTAAGTGTGCTGATTTCAACCAAAGCATCTTCAACCGAGCGAAATGCGTTTAGCACCACCCGCTGATAAACCAGCTCTGCCTGCACCGCCTTGCTTTGTTCAATGAACACCTGCCGGCGAAAGCGTCCGAAGTTAAAAATCGGCCCCGTTAAAGCTCCGCCCACGTTCCATGCAAAAGGGATGTCTGATATGTTACTCAGTTCATTGGTTGCCAGTCCGAAAAGGCCGGTGAGGGAAATGCCGGGAAGTCGGTTTGCTTTGGCTACACCTATCAGGGCATTTTGGGCAATAAGACTTTGTTCAGCGGCTACAATGTCAGGGCGTCTGAGCAGCAGTTCGCTGGGTAAACCAGCAGGAATGGTAATGGAGGTGTCTTGCTCCAGCAATCTCGGTGTTATGGGCATCCGCCTGGGGTTGGTGCCCGTGAGCACGCTAATGCGGTTTTCTGTTTGCGCGATGAGACGTTTCCAGACAGGCACAGCTTCGGCAGCTACAGCCCGTTTTATTTGCGCCTGGTTCACTTCAATTTCTGCTACAATGCCTTTCTCGAAACGCTGCTCTACAATGTTGAGCATACTGTCTCGAAGCGCCAGGTTGCGCTCAGAAATTTCAAGTCTTGCCCGAAAATCAAGCAACAGGAAATACTCTGAGGCCACTGTGCTGATCAGGCTGAGCCGGGTGGCACGGTATCCTTCTGCGGTTTGCACAATCCGGGCGCGGGCAGCCTCATTCAAACGACGGTACTTACCCCAAAAGTCAAGGTCCCAATTGACGAATGCTGCCGTATAAAACAGGTTGTCCACATCGGGTAATACGGTGCCTTGAAAATTACCTCTTGATGCACCAAATTCCTTCCCGATATAGGGCAACATGGCCGATCGCTGTATTACCAGGCCGTCCTGAGCTTGCACAATAGCTTCGGCTGCTACGTTTAAGTCCTGGTTGTATGCAAGTGCCTGTTTGATAAGCGAATCCAGGATGGGGTCGCTGAAAAGGCCAAACCATTCGATGTCTTTGATGTGCTCTTTGTTGAGACTGTCTGTATTGACCTCGAGATAGCCGGGCGGGTTTTCTTCTTTTTCAAAGTAGAAAGAGTCAGGGATATTCAGCTTCGTGCCCTGGTAGTTCTTACCCGCCTTACAACCGGCCAGTAAAAGGATGCATATTAAGATGCCGAGGTTTTTAGTGCTCATTCCTCTGGTTTTTCAAGTTTTGCATCTCTTTCTTTTTCGTATCCGGCCAGCTTTCCGATCAGCACAAAGAGCATGGGGTACATTAACACACCTATGATGGTTGCAACGCCCATTCCGCCTAAAAGTGCCACGCCCATAACCTTTCTGGCTTCGGCTCCAGCTCCGCTGGCAAGAATGAGGGGTAGAATTCCTAGAATAAAGGCAAAAGTGGTCATCAAAATGGGTCGAAAGCGCAATGTAGCCGCCTCTACTGCAGAATCGAACAGATTCAGACCCTCATCAAATTTTATTTTGGCAAATTCTACAATGAGGATGGCGTTTTTGGCGGCCATGGCAATAAGCATAACCAATGAGATCTGGGCAAAAATGTTGGTCAGGTAACTTTCACTCATCAAGCGTGCAAGGTAGAGGAACATAAAGGCGCCCATCAGTGCAAAGGGTGTTCCCAGCAGAATGGCGAGTGGCATGCTCCAGCTTTCGTATTGAGCTGCCAGAATCAGAAACACGAAGAACAGCGAAAACATAAATACCACTGCCAGTTGACCGGAGGCTTTTTTCTCCTGGTAGCTCATGCCGTTCCAACTGAAAGTGATATCGGCGGGCAGGGTTTCGGCAGCTACCTCTTCCAGTGCGGCCAGGGCTTCTGCCGAGCTGTAACCGGCAGCAGGTGAACCGGTAACTTCTGCGGCGCGGTAGAGGTTAAAGCGCGTAGTGTAATCCGGACCGGCATCGGGTTTTACATCTACAAAAGAGGAAAGCGGTATTGATACGCCATCGCGACTCTGCACAAAAAACAATTCTAATCCTTGCTCATTTTGCCGGTATTCGGGTTCGGCCTGCACATAGGCTTTGTACAAACGGCCGTATTTCGTGAAGTCGTTGATATAGGCTCCGCCTAGAAACGCCGCAAAGGTGTTGTACACATCAGCAAGGGCTACATTGGCTTTAAGAATCTTGTCGCGATTAAGCTCCATGCGGCGTTGGGGCACAGTAGCTTGAAAAGTAGTGAAAGCGGATGCGATTTCAGGTCGCTGCTGGGCAGCGGCAATAAACGCATAAGTCTGTTCTGCCAGATACGCGGGCGACTGTCCGCTTTTGTCTTGAATCATCAGACTGAAACCCGAACCGTTTCCCAGTCCGGGAATGGCCGGTGGGCCGAAAGCAAAAGCTTGGGCTTCAATAATTTTTTCTCTAAGCATGCCATTGGTTTTGGCAATCACCCCATTGGCCGTGAGCTCCCTTTCGTCCCAGTTGACCAGTTTAACAAAGACGAAAGCATTGTTGGGAATCATGGCTCCGGATAGCATGCTAAACCCCGTTACCGAAGTGACATACTCAATATTCTCATCGAGCATTAACTCATCCTCAATCGTTTTCACCACAACATCGGTTCGCTGGAGGGAGGCAGCATCAGGAAGCTGCACGTTCAGGAAGTAGTATCCCTGATCTTCCTCGGGTAAAAAACCGCCGGGCACCAGGGATCCAAAAATACCGGCAGCAATTACGGTGATAAGCAGGTACATCACTCCGCGGCTCAACTTTCCGGCTACGCGAGAGGTTGCTTTACCGTAGGAGGCTGTACCGCGGTCGAACATGCGGTTAAAGGCAGTGAAGAAACGTCCTAATGGCCCTTTTGACGGTCCGGGCTTTTTCATCAAAAGCGAACACAAGGCAGGGCTAAGGCTCAATGCGTTAATGGATGAAAAGACCACCGAAACAGCAATGGTGATGGCAAACTGTTGGTACAGTTTTCCGGTGATTCCGGCCATTGCGGCTACCGGGACAAAAACGGCAATCATCACCAGCGTAGTGGCAATGATGGGTCCGGTAACTTCGCGCATTGCGGCAGAAGTAGCAGCCCGGGGCGACATGCCCTTTTCTATGTTCACCTGCACAGCTTCTACGACCACAATGGCGTCATCTACTACAATTCCGATGGCCAGCACCAGGCCAAGCAGCGAAAGCGAGTTGATGGTAAAACCCAGCATCGGGAAAAACATAAAAGCGGCAATCAGCGATACCGGGATAGCCAACGTGGGAATCAGCGTGGCTCTCCAGTCCTGAATAAAGAGAAACACCACCATAATGACAAGAATGAGAGCAATGATGAGGGTTTCAATAATTTCGTCAATACCTGCTATGATGGGTTCAGTAGCGTCGAGTGAAACTTCATAGGTCACGTCATCCGGAAAAGACTGAGCCATCGCATCCATGGCATGGGTCACTTCTTCGGCAAGCGCTACGGCATTGGTTCCGGGCGATTGATAAATGGCGATAGCAGCAGACTCTTTGCCGTTGGTGCGCGAATAAGCGTTGTAATTTTCGGTGCCCAGCTTAATTTCAGCAATATCTTTCATGAGCACCTGGCTGCCATCCGGCATGGATCGCACCACAATGTTTCCAAACTCTTCTTCGTTTACAAGCTGCTCGGGCAGACGCACCGTATAGGTAAACTCCGTACCGGGAGGCGCGGGTTCTGCTCCGAATTTACCACCGGGAGCCACCACATTTTGCTGTTGCACGGCACCAATAATCTCCGGAATAGAGATCCCCATTTTTGCCAACCGGTCGGGTTTTATCCATATTCGCATTGAATAATCGCTGGCACCGAACACCTGAACGCGCCCAACTCCTTTGATTCGCGCCAGTTGATCCTGAATATTGATCAGAGCGTAGTTTCCTAAAAATTCCCGGTCGTAGGTGCCTTCGGGCGAGGTAACGGATAGGAGCATCAGGATACTCGTCATGGATTTTTGGGTGGTAACCCCGATGCGCTTCACTGCCTCCGGAAGCTTGGGCGTGGCGGCTGCCACACGCGTTTGGGTGAACACCGTATTCATATCCGGGTCGGTGCCCAAATCGAATGTGATCTGAAGGCTCATGCTCCCATCGTTGGCATTGGTAGATTTCATGTAGAGCATGTTCTCTACACCGTTTACCTGCTGCTCAATGGGAGCGGCTACTGAAGATTCTACTGTAGTCGCGTTGGCTCCTACAAATGCCGTGCTCACACGCACTACGGGCGGGGTAATGTCAGGATATTGCTCTATGGCCAGCCCCAGAATGGATACCGCGCCTATGATCACCATAAACAGCGCAATCACAATAGCGACAATGGGCCGCCGAACGAAGAAAATATCTTTCGGATTCTCCATCTTATTGCCCGTCATACTGTGATTTGAACTCGATTTCGGTAGCGGCAACCGTCATGCCTTTTTTGGCGCGCTGAAGGCCTTCAAATATCACGCGGTCTCCTGCTGAAATACCTTCGTGAATGATGTAATAGTCTTTGTGCATCGGTCCGGGTTGAATCATCACCTGCTCAACCTCGCCTGAGCTGTTTACACGCATCACACTGAAATTGCCCTGTACCTCTATGACGCAACGCTGCGGAACGAGCAAGGCGTCGGGAATGGTTTTCACGCCTGCCCGCACACGCGCAAACTGCCCTGGGCGTATTAATCGGTCGGGGTTCGGAAACACGGCTTGAATGAGAATGGCACCTGTTGCGGCATCTACCTCGCGGTTGATGAATTTTACCCTTCCTGTTTCGGGAAATACGCTGCCATCCGACAGAATCAGCCGCAATGGCATCTTGTTGTTATCGTCGGGATCCTTGATGAGCCGCCGCGCGAGGGTGAGGTAATCGCTCTCGGTGATGAAAAACTCCACACGCACGGAGTCAATTGTTGAAATGGTGTTGAGAATGACCGGGTTCGGAGATCGACCTACAAATTCGCCTACCTGGGCCATGGATTTGCCAATGACGCCATCAATGGGAGCGTACACACTGGCGTAGCCCAACCGTATTTCTGCAATGCGAAGATTGGCGCGGGCCGCTTCGCTCATCGACTGCGAACCTTTTTTTTCGGCCACTGCTGCGTCCAGATCGCGCTGGCTTACAGCATTGATGGCAGCAAGGGGCGCTATGCGGTTGTAGTCGCTGTTTGCGCGTTCCTGGTTCACTTCACTGCGGGCAAGTTCGCTTTTTGCGGCAGCCACAGCCTCGAGTAGCGGTTCAGGATCCACTTCGTACAGCAAATCTCCTTTGCGCACCATGCCACCTTCTTCAAAGGCAATGCTCTCCAGAAAACCCTCTACCCGGGCACGGACGGGAATATCGCGGTAGCCGTATACCTGACCCACGAAATCCTTTTCGATGGTAACTTCTTTTTGTGAGAGGACAACAACCTGCACCGCGGGTGGGGGCACTTGCTCGGCTTGCTTTGGTCCTCCGCAACCTACAAGGAGCATCCCTGCCAGCGCAGCAAAAACATATGAATACATGGGTAATAGTTTGGACTGCAAATTTAGAAAATGTCTTGGTTTACAGCTTAAGTGCACCCGGCGGGTTGAATCTTAGGAATTCAAATTTTCAACGGATGTGAAGCAGTTTGCAATTTGCATATTGGCCTGTCCTTTTCAGTTCAGGGTTTTTAAGTTCTTTTTATTACTTTCGGTCATTCAATTCTTTAAGTGCTGAAGAACCATGCTTACCGATCAAACTACCACCACCAACCAGATAGAACTGGCCGCGCAGATGGTGAATACCACCGGCCGCCACCTTTTTCTCACCGGCAAGGCAGGTACGGGCAAAACCACTTTTCTGCGCGACCTGGCACACGCAACCCATAAAAATTTCGTGATTGTAGCACCCACCGGTGTGGCGGCCCTCAATGCCGGAGGAGTCACCATTCACTCGCAGTTTTTGCTTCCGCCCGGAAACTTTCTGCCCGGTAACGACAGCGCTTTCAGCGGAGAACTGCAGGCGGCCTTTTATACCCGCAAATCGCTGGCCTACAAACACCCGCTCAACCAGGTGCGGAAAAAAGTGCTGCGCAACATTGACCTGCTGATTATTGACGAAGTGAGTATGCTGCGGGCCGACCTGCTCGACGCCATGGATTACCGCCTCCGCTCTGCACGGGGTCGCCACAGAGAACCCTTTGGCGGCGTGCAGTTGCTGATGATTGGCGATTTGTACCAGTTGCCGCCCATTGTGCGCGACCACGAATGGTCGGTATTGCGGCAATACTACCCCGCCATGTACTTCTACGAATCGCACGCACTCAAGGAAAGTGGCTACGCCTACATTGAACTCAACAAGGTCTTCCGGCAGCAGGACGACGACTTTTTGCACATCCTGAACCGACTGCGCAACAACCAGTGTACCGCCGATGACCTCGCGCTCCTCAACCAGCACTACCAGAAAGATTACCAGTCTGAGCAGGGCGTGGTAACCCTCACCACCCACAACGCCACCGCCGATGCCATCAACCGGCAGGAAATGAATCGGCTGCCCGGTAAAACCTTCAGCTACTACGCCGATGTGCGCGACGATTTTCCGGAATCGCTGCACCCCCTGCCCGAAAAACTGGAGTTTAAGGAGGGTGCCCAGGTGATGTTTATCCGCAACGACCCCGAAGGACAGGCCTATTACAACGGTAAGCTGGCGCGCATTACGCACCTCGACTCCGACGAGATCCGCGTGGCCATGGAAGACGACGACGATTTTGTGCTCACGCCCCACGTGTGGAAAAACACCCGCTACAGCGTGGACGAAAAGAGCCAGGAGCTCACCGAAGACGTGGTGGGAACCTTTACGCAATTCCCCATCAAGCCCGCGTGGGCCATTACCGTACACAAAAGCCAGGGGCTTACCTTTGAGAAGGCAGTGATTGATGTGGGCAAGGCCTTTGCGCCCGGACAGGTATATGTGGCCTTGTCGCGATTGCGCTCGCTGGACGGCCTGGTGCTGCGCACCCCCGTATCGCCCAGCGTGATCAGCAGCGATCAGCAGGTGGTGCGCTACACCCGCGCGCAGGCCGAACAGCCCCCTGCGGCACAATCCCTGCTGGCAGAGCAGCACCGGTACCTCAGTACCTGGCTTACGCAGGCATTTGACTGGAGTGATGTGCTGAACCAGGTGGCCGAGGTGCAGCAAAAGGCCGGCGCCAAAATGGAATTTGAAGACGAGGAAATGCGCACCGCCCTGCAGCGTATCAGCGAGGCTTTTCGCAAGGAGCAAGACAACGCCCGGATCTTCCGGAACCAGCTTCACAACCTGATGGCCCGCGGAGACCACGAAAAACTGCTGGAGCGGGTGGACAAGGGCAGCGCCTATTACCGCCAACTCCTGGAAGCGCAGCTCTATGCGCTGTGGGTGCATACAACGGAGGTGGATATGCTGGCCAAAACCAAAACCTATGTAAAGGCGTTGGGCGAGGTGGACCAGCTGCTGTACCGCAAGATGGCACAGCTTGATACCGCGGTGCACCTGTGCGACTGCATTCTCAAAGGCCGGCCGGTAGAGAAGGATGAACAACGCGAAGCACAACGCCAGCAGCGCCGGGCCGAAATACAGCAGGCGGCGGCAGAGCATGTGCGACGCAACCCCAAGAACCTCAGCACCAAAACAGGCCGCAAGCGCAAAACCGGCGAAACCTACCAGGTGAGTTACGCCTTGTTTCGCGAGGGGCTGGATGCAGAAGGTGTAGCCAAAGAGCGCGGCATGGCCATCAGCACCATTGAGGGCCACCTTGCCCGCGGCATTGAAGAAGGCGAGCTCAGCATTGAACCCTACATCAGCCCCGAAGAGCTGCAAACCATCAACGCCGCTTTTGACGCCGCCAAAGACCCCTCGCTCAACGCTGTGCGCGCCGATTTAAACAACAAGTACAGCTTTGGGAAATTGCGGATGGTGCAGGCGTGGAGGGGGAAGCGGGAGTGAGGTGGTGTATGATGGGTGCAATGAGGGGGCAAACTTGCGTATATTTTACGCTCAGAGCTGTATCACGAAACTTTTGTGGAGGAGGATGACGGGTTCGCAGACCTG
>REDV01000038.1 GCA_007695365.1 Cryomorphaceae bacterium
CAGCCAGACTTTAGTCTGAGCTTCGGGCAAAACAAAAACGCACAGGCATAGCCTGGGGCGTTTGGGTTGATTGGGTACAAAGGCCCCCGCCCGGGATCACGCAGTAATCCCCTTTTTCATCTTTTCAGCCAGACTTTAGTCTGAGCCTGGGGGCAAAACAAAAACGCACAGGCATAGCCTGGGGCGTTATGTTGTTTGGGTACCAAGCCCCCAATGTTGGGATCACGTAGTAATCCCCTTTTTCATCTTTTCAGCCAGACTTTAGTCTGAGCTTCGGGCAAAACAAAAACGCACAGGCATAGCCTGGGGCGTTTGGGTTGATTGGGTACAAAGGCCCCCGCCCGGGATCACGCAGTAATCCCCTTTTTCATCTTTTCAGCCAGACTTTAGTCTGAGCCTGGGGGCAAAACAAAAACGCACAGGCATAGCCTGGGGCGTTATGTTGTTTGGGTACCAAGCCCCCAATGTTGGGATCACGTAGTAATCCCCTTTTTCATCTTTTCATCCAGACTTTAGTCTGAGCCTGGGGGCAAAACAAAAACGCACAGGCGAAGCCCGGGGCGTTGGGTTGTTTGGGTACAAGGCCCAATCTTGGGAAACGAAGTAATCCCCTTTTACAACAAAAGGGCCTCTCCCAACGGCAAGTGGCCGAACATATAGGTGCTTCTTTCACGCAGATCAGGCGATGGGAGGCCGTGGTTGGGGCTTTTAAAAGGTGAGGGTAATTGGCTGGCTATTGTGCCCGGACCGCAGAGGAGTGGAGTTCATTTCATTGATAGTCAATCCCAAGCGAAAGGATTGACTGCGTCGAATTTCATTTCGCGCGGTAGCGGGGGCTTTGTCCTCATTTTGTGTGCTTGTTATAGTGTTCACTGCTTTTTCGCACTTGAAGATAAGACTCTTTGCCTTTGCACACTTTTTTGGGACAGTATCCTGAAGGCTGTGGGTACTGGCTTTTTTGTGAGCAAAACCTCACAAAAAAAGCTCTCGGACAGAGAGCTTTCTTATTTCGGTTTCAATCGGTGACTAGCGCACGTCAATCTCGTAAGGCATCAGCATTTGCACGCCCTCGAGCTTTTGAATTTTGCGCGCCTGGTTGAATCGTTTGGCCATACGTGCGTCGTTACCGAGGATTACTCCGGCGGCCCACACTTCGGCCTGTCCGGTGAGTTCCTTTATAAATTCTTCAAAGGGATCCTTTAATTCAGGATATCCTTTTACGTCGAAGTCTTCGCCGAGTCCTGCGCGCTCTGCAGCATCGGCAATGGCAGCGTCAAGTCCGCCGAGCTCGTCCACCAGGCCCATTTTCAGGGCGTCTGTTCCGGTCCACACGCGCCCGCGGGCTACTTCTTCCACTTTGATGGGCGACATTTTCCGGCCGTCGGCTACCTTGTCCTTAAAGTCGTCATAGATTTTTACCACCGATTCTTCAATGATGGCCATTTCCTCGGGGTCCAACGCACGCGAAATAGTCATCATGTCAGCGAAGCGGTTGGTTTTTACTCCGTCAAAGGTGATGCCCAGTTTATTGTTAAAGAACTTCTCCATATTGGGTAGCATCCCGAATACACCAATGGAGCCCGTGATGGTATTGGGCATGGCGTAGATTTTATCAGCTGCGCAACTAATATAATACCCGCCTGATGCGGCTACATCTCCCATTGAAACAACAAAGGGTTTTTCGGCCTTAGCCAGTACGGTTTCGCGCCAGATTACATCAGACGCCAACGCGCTTCCTCCGGGCGAATTTACGCGGAGTACAATGGCTTTTACGGTGGTATCCAGACGTGCCTGCCGGATGGCTTTGGAAATGCGCTCTGAGCCAATGGTTTCGCGGTCACCGTCGCCACCTTCAATGGCCCCTGAAGCATAGACAATGGCAACCTTATCTTTTTTGCCTTCGAGCAGCGAACGCTTGATTTTTTCGGCTTTCTGCGGGTCTGGTGCGCGGAAGTAACGACGCAGGGTGAGAAATTCGATGTCGCCTTTCTTTTCAATTTCAAGCTTTTCACGGATAAGCGCTAGCAGTTCATCCTTGTACATGGTTCGGTCGGCCATACCATATTTAACGGCATCAGATGCCTCCCGAATCAGCATGCCATCGGCTATGGTATTGAGTTCGTCTGACGACAATCCACGCGAAGCAGCGATGCTTCCCCGAATGTGATCCCAGGCTGAATCAATCAGCTCCTGAATTTGCTCCCTGTTTGAATCGCTCATCTTGTCGAGGAAAAACGGCTCAACTGCACTTTTGTACTTGTTGTCAGGTCCACGAATGATTTGTGGCTCGATATCGAGTTTTTCGAGCATTCCTTTCATGAACATAATTTCACTTTGGAGTCCTCTGAAATCGAGCATCCCCTCAGGGTAGATGTAGATTTCGTCTGAGACAGATGCCAGGTAATAAGACATCAGTGAGTAGGTTTCGGAGTAACTCACAATCCATTTTCCGCTTTCGCGAAAATCGATCAAAGCCTGACGGATTTCATCCAAACTCGACATGCCTATGGATACAGAGCTGAAGTCAAGGAAAATACCCGATACTTTGTCGTCTTTGGATGCTTTTTCGAGATTTCGCAGCACTTGATTGAGCCCCATTCTTCCGCGGGTTTCAAAACCCGGAAAGCTAAAGTCAAAATCCTGATCCCTGCCGCGATCAACGATGTTTTGATCCATGGTGATGTGCAGTACGGTTTTGTCTTTGACGTCTACAGTTCGTGAACTTTTTGTGTCAAATGAACTTGCAATGACTCCTGCAAGAACCGCTATAAAAATGAAAATGAGAACAACGCCCGAGATGACGAAACCGAGCATTGAGGCAAACATAAATTTGAAAAACTGCTTCATGATGTTATGATTAGATTTCTTATTGTTTTTCGACGAAGGGATTAGTTGTTCAAATTTAGGTGTGATGTTCAATCCTGCCACCGCAATTTACACCAAAGGACACAAGCGGGGTTAAATGGCGACCACCGAGAATGGTTAATTTTGCGCCTTCTATGCAGTATCTGCTTTCTCTGGGCTCTAATATAGGCGATCGGTTGAAAAATCTATCGGACGCTGTATATCTTATCGGGTGCCGTTGCGGGCGCGTTTTGAATGCGTCTGCAATTTATCAAACGCCACCGTGGGGTTTTACTGCCGATCAGCCGTTTTACAACCAGGTCTTGTTGCTGGATTCTGAGTTAGAACCCCATTCGCTGCTTGCACAGTTGCTGGCCATTGAGATTGAGTTGGGCAGAACGAGGGTAGAGGGGGCGGTGGGTTATACCTCCCGAACCATAGATTTAGATATGTTGATGGCGGGCGACACGGTGATTCATACCGAGGGGCTCGAATTACCCCATCCCCGTTTTCATGAACGCGCGTTTGTGCTGATTCCTGCCTGCGAAATTGCCTCCGAATGGTGCCATCCCATAACTGGTGCAACCATTGGAGAACTGGCCGGTATGCACAAAATGCCTGTTGATATGATACGCCTGCCATGAGAAGATACGTGGCCATTGAAGGGAATATTGGGGCGGGTAAAACTACTCTTGCCCGCAAGCTGGCTGAGCAGTGGGATGCTGATTTGCTGCTCGAGGAATTTGAAGACAACCCGTTTTTGCCACAGTTCTACGACAACCCTGAGCGTCATGCTTTCGCGGTAGAACTGTACTTTCTTGCTGACCGTTACCATCAATTGCGCCAGAGGCTGAGCAACCCGAGTCTTTTTCATCAAGTCACCGTTTCGGATTATTTCATGGGGAAATCGTTGATTTTTTCGGCTACCAACCTGCGCGATGATGAGTACGATCTTTTCGCGCGACTGTTCCATATTATGTTCGAAACGCTGCCTAAACCCGACCTTTTAGTGTATTTGTATCTGGATGTTGAGCGTTCACTTGAGCAAATAAGGAAGAGAGGAAGGCCCTACGAGCAGCAAATTTCGGCTGATTATCTGCAGCGAGTGCAGGAAAGATACCTGCAGTTTATCCGTCAGCAGCCCGGACTTACCTCATTGGTGATTGATATGAAAGATGCAGATTTTGTGGATGATAAATCTGTTTATGCGTCGCTTTTGAACCTGATCAACCAAAGGTATGAACAAGGATTTCATACAGCAATTCTTAAAGGTTCTTAACGACGTGAGAAAACTCTGGTAGCTGCTTTTCAGAATTGAAAAACAATACCTATACTTGCACCTGTCTAACAATACACAAATCAAAACAACTACGAATGAAACTGCGACACTACAAAGGCCTGTTTACGGTAGCTGCGGCATCTCTGCTTCTTACTGCATGCGGTGGTCTGGGTAAAATGGCTAGATATGCCAATGACATTACCTACAATGTAGATCCTGAGCCTCTTATTGTGCGAGGTGACAGCGTTGAGCTGAACATATCCGGTAAGTTTCCCGGTAAGTACTTCCACAAGAAAGCGATGATGGAGATGACCCCGACCCTAACTTATGCTGCGGGCCAGACCGAATATAAAATGGTGATGTACCAGGGCGAGAACGCACCCGGTAACGGTATCGTGGTTCCTCACGAAAGTGGTAAGAATTACACCTACTCGGACAAAGTAGCTTACACTCCCGATATGGAGGTGTCAGAGGTGATGGTTAATTTCAAAGGAATCATGGGGAACAAATCAAGAGATTTTGACCCTGTAAAGATTGCTGACGGTGTTCGTACCACTCCTTTTCTGATGCTTTCGGATGATAAAGTTCTTCTTGGAAAGGATAAGTTTCAACGCGTTACTCAACACGACTTGTACGCGCAAATCAACTACCTGGTGAATTCTTCGCATGTGCGTGGCTCAGAACTGCGCGAGGATGATGTGAAGGCGATGATGGCGCTGATCAAGGACATCTCTGATGATCCAATGAAAGCGGCAACGGCCCTGAACATTGATGCCTATGCGTCTCCCGAAGGAGAAATTTCTTTCAACGAGAACCTCGCTGACGACCGGGCTAAATCGGCCAGCAAGGTAGTGGAGCAGGAAATGAAGCGCCGCAAGCTGAAAGCAGAGGGCAGTTTCTTCAATCTCCGCGGTAAGGGTGAAGACTGGAAAGGTTTCCAGAAAGCTATGGAAGCGAGTAACATTCCGGATAAGGATTTGATTCTTCGTATTTTGAATATGTACGATGACGTTACCAAGCGCGAAAAGGAAATTCGCAACCTTGCGGCTACTTACAAAGTGATTGCTGATAAAATCCTCCCCGATTTACGTCGTTCGCAAATGACGATGGTGTACGAAATCACCGGAAAAACCGATGAGGAGATTCTCAACCTGGCGCGCACAGCTCCGGCCGAACTTAATGTTGAGGAGATGCTTTATGCGGCCACATTGACCAGTGATATCAATGAACAGCTTCAATTCTACCAGGCATGTGCACAGCATCATACCAATGATTATCGAGGAGCCAACAATGTAGGTTACATCTACATGCTTCAGAACAAAATGAACGAAGCCGAGGCTCAGTTTATCAAGTCTAATGAGATTCAGCAAAACCCATTTGCCACTAACAACCTGGGAGTGATTGCCCGTTTGAAAGGCGACCGCAAGAAAGCGATGGAGCACTTTCAAAACGCAACAGCTGCGGGTCCTGAGGTGTCGTACAACATGGGGCTGATCAATATTCAGAATGGTGACTACCAAAGTGCCATTGGAAACATGGGAAGCGAGAATACTTTCAATTCTGCACTTGCCAAGATGTTGAATGGAAATGCTCAGGGAGCGAAAACAACCCTTGAGGCCGCACCAGAGAAAGACAGCGCCATGGGTCAGTACCTGATGGCCATCATCGGTGCTCGCCTGGCTGATGGCAACCTCGTGAAAAGCAGCCTGCAGTCTGCTTATTCGCAAGATGGTTCATTGCGCGACAAAGCTGCAAAAGATCTCGAGTTCAGAGATTACCGCGACGCCACCAAGTAAGCCTGCTTACCTGATACAAATTGTAATCCCCGGTCATTGTGGCCGGGGATTTTTTTTGTGGCTACTCTGGCTGGGCGGCCACGACTTGGAGCTTGTTCTGCACCTGGACCCAATGTTGATGTATTTTGTTTGTGTGGCTATACTATGAGGTGTGCATTACCTCAGGTTGATTTGCGATATCATTCATCAGCAATTTTGCTTTTGAACTACAATTCGCTTGTACCAGCTGCCCGGGTTTTGCTCCGTCTTTGTGAGAATTTGCAATGGCATTTGCGCATTCAAGGCGGGCCGCATTTAACCGGCAATGAGGTTGTGTGCTGTGAGATTTTGCTTCACTTGAGGAATGAGCAAGGAATTCGCATAAGGAGAATGTCAACTCACACGGAAAAATGTGATGGGTTGACCTCAAAAAAAAGGAGGGTCAACAACGACCCTCCGAAATGAATTTCTCAAAAGTAAACCTCCTTTCTCTAGAAGATAACCTTTCCGCCACGCTTACGAGTAACGCGTATTTTGCCACGATGCTTTTGACGCACTGGAGTGAATTTGTGCGTAAGGGTTACCATCACAAAGAAGTAACTGTCGTTGTTGTCTGGGTTTCCGCGCTGCATTCCGGTGCCGGTAGAGTTGAGATTTACTGGGCCGTCAGACCCTGCAACATTCACTGGAACACTTGGGTTGGCAAAATAGGCAGCCATCGGGCCATCCTGAGCCTGAATAGCCGCATTGTCGTAATAGATGGTACTTGTATCATCCATGTAATCCGTCATGGTTATTCGGTGGGATATTTCAATACCCAAACTCAGTTGGTTGGTCAGATAAGTACGGTATCCAAAGCCCATTGGGAATACCGGTGTGAAAAGGGAATAAGGATCAGGGCCATTTTCAAAATTCTGCCCTTCTGTTCCCAGAGGTCTAAGATTTACCCACTCTCCATTGTAGTTTGCTTTAGGATTGAAGTGGGCAATCCCCACCCCCACAAATCCGTAGAACACACCTCCACGAGGTCGGGTTTTCACCCCCAGTAATTTGTAACGCGAACCGGGTTGAATTTCGTAGATGGTAAATTCCCCCTTCACAGAAAACTCGTAGATATTGGACTTGAAGTGGATGTTTCTGTGTTGGCGAAAGGGCTCATTGGTCAGTGCGTCATTTCCAGCGATAATGCCGTAGTGGAAACCGGCCTTTAACACAACCCTGCGGGCAATCCTGTACCTGTAATCAATATGAAACGCAGGTCTGAACATCGAAAGCTCGGTATCAATCAAAAACGGACTACCAATGGCATCCCGACCTCCCAACTCACCCAAAAAATTGATGGCACCGACTCCAAACGCCAATTCGTGCCGCTCAAGCTTCCAGTAATTTTGATGTTGGTAATACTGCGCATGCAACCCTCCGTATGACAATACGGCACATGCAATAATGGCTATTGCTCTGATTACCTTTGCTTTTGATTGCATTCTAAATAGTGTCAACAACTGGTTGATGAGCTTGGTCAGATGGTAAAGATACAAATAAGCTCAAAAATCCAAATCTCGTAGACTAATTAAATGAAGCTTAACATCAAGGGTTGCGTGTCCACTGGCGGTAGATTTCGTAGAGAACGATTCCACCACATACTGCAACATTCAGAGAATGTTTGGTTCCCGACTGGCTGATTTCGATGCATCCGTCACAAAGGTCAATCGTACTTTGCTGAACACCGTCTACCTCATTTCCGAAAATCAGTGCGATCGGTTTGTTTGGGAGCGGATTGAAACCGCGGAGCTCAATACTGTGCGAACTTTGCTCTACTCCCCATATCTGGTAACCATCCCGGCGTAACGTGGCAATGACGTGGTGGGTGTCTTCTTCATGCCTCCAAAGCACTGTTTCGGTTGCACCGAGTGCTGTTTTCTGGATATCTCTGTGAGGTGGGCAGGCAGTGTATCCGCAAAGAAAAATTTCTTTGACCAAAAATGCGTCAGCACTCCTGAATACGGATCCTATGTTGCTGCGGCTGCGAATATTCTCAAGAATGACCACCAAAGGGAGCTTTTCCATTTTGCTGAAAGCCTCTGGGTTGGGTCGGTGGAGTTGTTCCAAACTGAGCTTGGTGTTCATAAAATGTGAAAAAATGTGGGGGTAAAGTTCTGTATCCCGGAAGAGGAATCCTATTTTTATTTTGAATTCAGGAAAGATGGCGGGACGGAGTAAAAAACAGGACGGGGGCGAAACACCCCTGATGAAGCAATACAATAGTTTCAAAGCTAAATACCCCGATGCGATACTCCTTTTTCGCGTGGGGGATTTTTACGAAACCTTTGGTCAGGATGCTGTTACGGCATCACGCGTGCTTGGTATTGTGCAAACCCAGCGAAAAAACGGAGCAGCCGCACACATTGAATTAGCGGGTTTTCCGCATCACTCCCTCGAAACTTACCTGCCCAAATTGGTGCGCGCTGGATACCGCGTAGCCATCTGCGATCAGATTGAAGATCCCAAGCTCACCAAAACCATTGTGAAGCGCGACGTGACAGAATTGGTTACTCCAGGTGTGTCCTTCAACGAAAAAACCCTCGATCACCGCTCCAACAATTTTCTGGCTGCCATCCACTTTGGAAAGGAGCGAATGGGCGTGGCCTTTCTGGACATCTCCACCGGAGAAATGCTTGTTTCAGAAGGCTCGCAGGCGGAGATTGAAAAACTTGTTCAAAGCTTTGAGCCCAAGGAGGTACTCTACCAGAAGCAACACAACAACCGCTATCAGGAGCTTTTTGGTAATCGCTACTATACCTACCAGCTCGAAGACTGGGCTTTTCACCGTGATTTTGGCTACGAAAGACTGATAAGACATTTCGAAACCAAAACGCTGAAAGGGTTTGGTATAGAGGATTTCAATGAGGCAGTTGCGGCTGCCGGGGCTACCTTGCATTACGTGGGCGAAACCCGCAACGACCGCCTGGGGCACATTACGGGCATTAAGCGCATTGAGGAATCACAGTATGTCTGGTTAGATGCTTTTACTGTGCGCAACCTTGAGCTTGTTTTTTCGCCCAACGAGAATGCCCGGACCTTGTTAAGTGTGCTCGATCAAACGGTTTCACCCATGGGTTCGCGGCAGATGAAGCGCTGGATGGTTCTGCCGCTTCGCAACCGGAGTGCTATTGAAGCACGGCATGACGTGGTGGAGTACTTCTTCAATAATGAAGAGGCCCGCAAGGTTGCCGCGCGCGAGCTTTCAAAAGTGGGCGACCTGGAAAGAATGATTTCCCGCGTGGCGGTGGGCAAGATTACCCCGCGCGAGGTAAACCAAATGAAAATCGCACTTGATGCACTGTTGCCCATTCGGCAGTTGTGTTTGGAGAGCGAAAGTGATGAGTTGAAACGAATCGGTGATCAGATCAACCCCTGCGAGTTGATTCGCGAGCGGATAGGGAAAGAACTTCACCCTGATGCACCGGCTGCCATTGGGAAGGGCGATGTGATTGCCGATGGGGTGCATCCGGAGCTTGATGAGCTGCGCGGTATCATGGGCTCGGGTAAAGCTTTTCTCGAGAAAATCAGAAACCGAGAGGTGGAACGTACCGGCATCGCTTCGCTGAAAATATCCTACAACAACGTATTTGGGTACTACCTTGAGGTGCGCAATACTCACAAAGATCGTGTTCCGCCAGAATGGATTCGCAAGCAAACGCTTGTGAACGCTGAACGCTACATCACCGAAGAGCTGAAAGAATATGAGAGCAAGATTCTGGGTGCAGAAGAAAAGATACTCGCGCTGGAGTCGTCCATTTTTGCCGCCCTGGTAGAGCAGCTTGCCGATTACATTCAACCTATTCAGGCTAATGCACAGGCCGTGGCCCGTTTGGATGGTCTGTTGGCTTTTGCCGAAGTGGCACTCCGAAACAACTACGTTCGTCCGCTGATGGATGATTCCACCGACCTCGACATCGCAGGTGGCCGCCATCCGGTGATTGAGCTTCAACTGCCTTTCGGTGAGGAGTATGTGAGCAATGATGTAAGCCTGAATACCGAAGATCAACAAATCATGATGATAACCGGCCCCAATATGAGTGGTAAGTCGGCATTGCTCAGGCAAACCGCCTTGATTGTGCTGCTTGCGCAAATGGGAAGCTTTGTGCCTGCCGAGCGGGCGCGCATCGGATTGGTGGACAAAATCTTTACGCGGGTGGGGGCATCCGACAACATCTCGCACGGTGAATCCACCTTTATGGTGGAAATGAACGAAACAGCCAGTATCCTGAACAACCTGAGCAACCGAAGCCTGGTTCTGCTCGACGAAATCGGACGGGGTACGAGCACTTATGATGGAATATCCATTGCATGGGCCATTGCCGAATACCTTCATGAGCACCCCACCGCCCGGGCCAAAACCCTCTTTGCCACCCATTACCACGAGTTGAACGAAATGTCGGAGCGCTTTTTGCGCATTGCCAACTTCAATGTATCGGTAAAGGAGCTGGGCAAGCGCGTATTGTTTTTACGAAAGCTGGAACCGGGCGGAAGCGAACACAGCTTTGGTATTCACGTGGCGCGCATGGCGGGTATGCCGTCTTCTTTGGTAAAACGGGCCACAAGTATTCTTCATGACCTTGAGAAAAAGCGCGGTAAGCCCGATATGAATGGAAAATCACCGGCCAAACACAAAAACGGCAAGGCCGAAGATGATAAAATGCAGTTGAGCTTCTTTCAGTTAGATGACCCGGTGCTTAGTCAGATTCGTGATGAGATTGAAAACATTGACATCAATACCCTTACTCCTGTAGAGGCCTTGATGAAGCTGAATGAAATCAAAAAGATTTCCGGACTGAATTAATTCTGCTTTCACTTTGAGGTTTTGTGGAAATCTTTACTTTTGCATCCGCTTCGCGAGAGTAGCTCAGCTGGTAGAGCACGACCTTGCCAAGGTCGGGGTCGCGGGTTCGAATCCCGTCTCTCGCTCAACAAGCCCGAACCATGAGGTTCGGGCTTTTCTTTTGCCCCATCGGAAAAGCTCGCTTTTCAAAGGTGGGGCAAAAGAAAAGCCCACCAACCAAAGGTTGGAGCGGGCTGTTGAAAGCCTCCCCCCTTGGGATCGCGCAAGCAATCCCGTGATGTCATTCAACGCATTGTGTAGCGGAACGACATAAAGTAGTAAGGCCGGAGGCCTTGATTGCTGCGGCGTAGCGGGACGCTACGCCGAGCACATCTGCTGTTGCTTGTGCATTTGATTGTAAAAGTGCGCTACGCCGAACGTCCGTTTTTATGATTCTGAAAGCAACCCGAATTCATGATACTTTTCACCTCACTGCATGGTTTTTATCCGCCACCACCATCACAACAAAACCGAGTTGTCATCTGTCTGCAGGGGACGGGGATTATTTTTATAACAGCGCCCGTGATTACGCTGGCGAAAAAGGTCTTTTGGACATTCGCCTAAGCGAATACGAACTTCACACAAGCACCGCTGCGCTAATGCTTGCGCGAGATGTGGGGTCGTTGTCGTTGCATGAAGACTAGAAAAATACGCTGTACGAAAATTAGAAAAGTGTGATGTGATAAAATTAGAAAAAAATGTTGTGCGTTGATTAGAATTTTATGTTTTCAATGGTTATAGAACCCCCACACCTCTTATCACCACCTCCTTCTTCTTCTCCTCACTCCGCTTCAAAGCACCTTCCTCCACACTTTTCAACGAACGGAATTTACTCGTAGTCCGCAAATCGCTGTAGCGCGGGTCGGGGATAAGGGCGGCCTTTTGCATGCTGGTGACTTCGATGCTGTAACAGCCAAATTCCTCGCTCACTTTTCCGGAAACGATGTACACCCCTCGCCCGCGAAAGGGAAAGCGTTCCGCCACTTGCGGAAAATGCACGGTATCGAAAAAGTAGCCGTTGTAATCGAGGAAGTTACCAAAGTGCATGCGCTTGCCGTTGCTGGTCTTGGTAACCTTGGCCGTTACCAGGTAGCCGTACAGGGTGATGTGGCGATTGAGGTGCGTGGGCCTGCCCGCTGTAGCGGGCAGATCACTCGCCAGCAGAAATTGTTCGGGTGGAGATTCCAGCAGGTCAAACGGGTTGCACAGCGGAAAGCCCAGCAGTTCCATCTGATCAAAGGCTTCCTCTTCGGGTGTGGTGGTGAGCGGGGGCAACGTGTAATTCTTGTGCGATACGCCGAAGAGTTTTTCCGTAATCGGTTCGGCGGTGCTTTTGCCGAGTTTCATGTGTGCCTGCCACAGCAGTTCGCGCTTGTTCACCCCGGTAAAGCGAAACGCCCCCACGCGAATGAGAATCGAAACCTGTTCGATGCCCATCGCCACGCGGTCGATAAAATCATCGAAGTCCACAAAAGCACCTTTGGCCGCGCGCGCTTTCACGAGTTTTTCAGCGGCCCGTATTTCAAATTCGTGCAGGTGGATAAACCCGAGGTAAAGTTGGTTGCCGACCAGCGTGGTCAGGTAATCGCTGCGGTTTACACACGGCGCCTGGATGTCGGCCCCGTGCATCCGCGCTTCGTGCACATACAACTCGGTACTGTAAAACCCACCAAAATTGTTGATCGTGGCGCACATGTATTCGAGCGGGTAGTGAGCCTTGAGGAAAAGACTCTGGTAGCTCTCCACGGCATAACTGGCGGAGTGGCCTTTCGAAAAGGCATAACCGGCAAAGCTCTCAATCTGCCGCCAGATTTCCTTGCTGAGTTCGTCGGTATAGCCCTTTTCGCGGCAGTTGGCGAAGAATTTTTCCTGCACTTTTTGAAATTCTTCGCGACCGCGGTATTTCCCGCTCATGCCGCGCCGCAACACGTCGGCTTCGCCCAGCGTGAGTCCGGCGAAGTAGTGCGCCACCTTAATCACATCTTCCTGGTACACCATCACTCCAAACGTTTCGGGCATAATCTCGCGCATCACCGGGTGAGCGTCTTCGCGGCGTTCGGGGTGACGGAAGCGCATAATGTACTCACGCATCATTCCCGATTTGGCTACGCCCGGCCGGATGATAGAACTGGCCGCCACCAGCCCGAGGTAGTGATCCACTTTCAGCTTGGTGAGCAGCATCCGCATGGCTGGCGATTCCACGTAAAAGCAGCCGATGGCCTTTCCGGCGCGCAGCATGGTTTTTACTTTTTCGTCGTGCTTGAATCGCTCCACATCGTGAATGTCGATGCGCGGCGCCTCGGGGTGGTTGCGATGCACGAGCTCTACGGCGTCTTTGATTTTGCCCAGCCCTCGTTGACTCAGAATATCAAACTTGTACAACCCCACATCCTCGGCCACTACCATGTCGAACTGCGTGGTGGGGTAGCCTTTGGGCGGCATAAACGTGGCGGTGAAATATTCGATCGGTTTTTCGGAAATGACAATGCCCCCGGCGTGAATACTAAGGTGGCTGGGGAAATCCTGGATCAGTGCGCTGTATTTCAGCACAAGGCGGTGCAGGTGGTCGAGGCTGTGCATGTCGAAGCGGCCCGCACTCAGCATGTCAATGTCGTTTTTGGGTAGCCCGAACACCTTACCCAGTTCGCGCACCACCGCCCGGTATTGAAACGTGTTGTAGGTAGCCAGCAGCGCAGTGTTCGGAAAGCGCGTAAAGATGTAGCGCGTAATGTCATCGCGGTCTTTCCACGAAAAATCCAGGTCGAAGTCGGGTGGATTTTGGCGGTAGAGGTTGATAAATCGCTCAAAATACAGATCCAGTTCAATGGGATCCACGTCGGTGATGCGCAGCAGGTAGGCTACGATGCTGTTGGCGCCGCTCCCGCGACCCACGTAAAAGTAGCCCTTGCTCCGTGCGTAGCGCACAATATCCCAGTTGATGAGGAAGTAAGCTGTAAAATCTTTCTGCCGGATGATGTTGAGCTCTTTTTCGATGCGCTCCAAAATTTCCTTCGACGGAGTAGGGTAACGGTAGTGCAGCCCGTCGTGGCAGAGCCTGCGGATGAGTTCAAAGTCTTTTTCGGCATTGCCGGTATAAGTTCGTTGGTTTTGGTGCGATGCCGGGTCGTTAAACGCAAACTCCACATAGCAGGCGTTCAGGAGGGTATCGGCGCGGTGAATCAGCTCGGGGTAATTGCGGTAGGCGTGTTCCAGTTCTGTGCGACTTTGGAATTGATCGGTTTCGGGTGCGCACGCGGATGGAGTCAATTTGCTGAGCAGCGTATTGCAGTCAATAGCTCGCAGCAGGCGATGGGCGTTGTAGTGCCGTTTGCCGGCAAAGCTGGCGGTGGGCATGGCAACCAGCTTGCTCGGGGGCAGGCCCTGAATAAAGGGCAGGCGGTTCAGGTCGCGCAGGTGCACCCCTATAAATTCGTGGTTTTTCAGCGCAGAGCCCTTGAATTGACTCAACGGATAAACCACAAAGCAGTGTTTGAACAGAGGTGCCTGCGGGGCAAAACCTTCGCCGGAGTGCAGGTGTTTGGTGAGGTGCCGGTTGGCTTCTTCAAAGCCTTTGTTGTTTTTGGCCAGCACCACGTACTGTTGCTGCACCCCGTTGCGGAAGTCAATGCCGGGCACCACGCGTACTCCTGATTGAGGAGCTATGCGCAGGGTGTTGAGCACGGCCGAGGTATTGTTGATGTCGGTGAGGGCCACCTGCCGGTGACCGGTGCTTGCACAATGCTCCAGGAGTTCTTTGGGAGCGAGGGTTCCGTAGCGCAAACTATAGTAGCTGTGGGTGTTGAGGAGCATTGTGGAAACGTATTTGTGCCGCATGGGCAGCCTGTTAAGTTACCCACAAATTTTGGATCTTGGGTGCGTAACCTATTTACGGAGGTGGATATTTTGGCTGGCCCTGTTGTTTGCGAGCAAGTTCCGACCGAAGCCCAGGGAATACTTCGTTACAACTTTTGCAGACCTTTGATCAGCTCTTGCGCGGCTGCAAAGGGGCTTTTTTGCCCGGAGCCCACTTCTTTTTCCAGTTGTTTTTGCTGTTTCCGCAGCGTTTCATTGCCCATCAGGTGCGCGCGCCACAAGTCGCTCAACGCAGTGTGAAACCAGTAGATGGATTGTTGCTCGCGCTTTCGTGCCAGAGCCCCGGAAATGGTGAGCTTGCGGTGATGTTCTTCAAAGAGTTCATAGATGTGCTCCAGCCCTTCGTGGTGAAGCGCTGAGCAGGAGGTTACACGCGGAATCCAACCATCTTCCTGGGGCGGAAAAAGATGAAGCGCATTTTTGTAGGCTTGTTCGGCCTGCCTCGCTTTGCGCACATTGTCGCCATCTGCTTTGGTAATGGCGATGGCATCGGCCATTTCCATGATTCCCCGTTTGATGCCTTGCAATTCATCGCCCGCACCGGCCAGCATCAGCAGCAAAAAGAAATCGGTCATGCTGTGCACGGCGGTTTCGCTTTGGCCAACGCCTACCGTTTCTATCAGGATCATATCAAAGCCCGCCGCTTCGCACAGAATCATGGCTTCTCTTGTTGCGCGGGCCACACCTCCCAACGATTCGGCAGCCGGACTGGGTCTGATAAAGGCATTCTTGTGTCTGGAGAGCTGTTCCATACGGGTCTTATCGCCCAAAATGCTACCCCCGGTTTTTTGACTGCTGGGGTCAATGGCCAGCACAGCCACCTTGTGTCCGCGTTCAACCAGGTAAAGCCCGAAAGCTTCAATAAAGGTGCTCTTTCCCACGCCCGGCACGCCAGTAATTCCCAAACGTTGAGCTTTGCCTGAGTGGGGATAAAGCAGTTCGGTGAGTTCAAATGCCTGATGATAGCCGGAGGCCTCAATGCTTTCCACGAGCGTAATTCCCTGACTCAGTGCTTTCAGGTTTCCGGCCAGTATTTGATTGGCCAGCTCGCGTGCATGGGGCATGGCTTTGCGCGATGATTTCAGTCGCTCAATGGCCTGCTGCCTGGCTTTTTCCTCTGACTTCATCAGGAGTTTTGAAGCATTTGGCTCAGGTGCGGAGGCAACAGGTTTCCGGTTGCGGCCGACATTTCTGCCTTATGTAATTTTTCTGCCTGCTCCAAAGCGCGGTTGATGGCCAAAATCAGCAGGTCTTCCAGTTCCTCGGGATCGGCGCTTCGGAGGGTTTCGTCCATATGAACAGACTTCACTACCTTATTTCCGTTCACAATCACCCGCACGCGTCCATCGCTCGATTCACCGGCTACCGATACAGTCTCCAGGCGCTCTTTGGCATCTTTTACATTTTGCTGCATTTCGTGCAGCTTTCCCATGAGATCTCCAAACATTTCCTTCGAATTTACTCCACGAATGTAGTGATTGCCCAGAGATACCTGCGTTGCAATCCAGTGAGAAAAGTCATTGATAACTGACATCATGCATGAGACCACAAACAATTTGTGCTTTCCTGTTGTATTTTGCGGGGCTTTAAGTACGTGCACCAACTCATCAATCCAAATATAAACTCAATCGCATGAAAAGATTCGCCAATACTACGGGCATCGTAACCCTTTTCGCCACAATACTCTTCACACCACTGCTCTCAAGGGCGGAGTCAGTTCCACATGAACCCAATAAAACCATGACACATTCAGTTTCCCAACTTTCGCAGACCCAAAAAATGGCGGCTTACAACACCTGGGCCAACCTCCAACTGTGCAACTGGCTCAGCGAGGCCGACAGCGTGCAGTGGAGCATGCACATTGAGTCGAGTTTTACTACCCTCAATACCACGGTATGCCACCTTTGGAATGCCGAGCACGGCTGGCTTTCAACCCTCAATAAAGAAGCCTGGTCCATGGCTGTTGAAAGAGATAGCGGCCTTTCGCAACGTGAAGTGCTTAACGGCTTTATGGAGACCTCGCGTGCGTTTCAGGTATATGTAGATCAGCTCACAGAAGAATCATTTCACGACACCCGCAATCTGGGTAAGGACCAAAAGGCGGTAAGCCTGGCGGATATTATTCAGCATGTGCTGAACCACGCCACTTATCATCGCGGGCAGCTTATTACAATGGGGCGTCAGGCCGGGCTGAGCAGTCCTCCGCGCACGGATTACATTTTTTTCATGATGCAGTGAGTTGGGTGGTTGAGGGCTGGGGCAATTGCTGAGCGCTCATTCATGTTCCCGGAGATTCGTACCTTGATGCCTTCGGGTTTGGATGATTCAACATGAGCAAAACCAGGGCAACATATCATCGCGGAAGGGGTGCACAGCACAATCCTCAAAACCGCTTCGCCGCTCAGGAGCGCGTCATTGAACATGTGGAAGGGGTTGATGAAGACGGTGAGAGCGAAGGTCGCCGCACGCAATACCTGGAGATTTTTCCGAAGAGTATCGTCACCAAAGTCAACAGTCCGGATTTGGGTTTTAACTGGTCTATGAATCCTTATCAGGGTTGCGAGCACGGCTGCATATACTGCTATGCGCGTGGCAGTCATGAGTATTACGGCTACAGCGCCGGCCGTGATTTTGAAGAAAAAGTGCTCTACAAGAAAAATGCGGCCCAACTGCTCGCGGATACTTTTCAAAAGAAGAGCTGGCAACCCGATCTCATCGTATTGTCGGGTAATACCGATTGCTATCAGCCTGCTGAGCGCAAGTTTGAAATTACCCGCCGCTTGCTCGAGGTTTGCCTGCAGTACCGCAACCCGGTGGGAATCATCACCAAAAACAGCCTGTTGTTGCGCGATTTAGACCTACTTACCAAGCTCAATGAGCTAAACCTTTTGCGCGTTACACTGTCCATCACCACGCTCAACGAGGAGGTACGTCGTGTGATGGAACCCCGAACGGCCTCCGTGCAGCAGCGCCTTAAAACGCTACATGCGCTGAGCGAGGCGGGCATCAAGGTAAATGTGAACATGGCACCCATTATTCCGGCCATTAACAGCCATGAGGTGTTTGAGCTCGTGAAAACGGTAGCGGCCCACGGAGCCCACTCTGCAAGCTATATCCTGGTGCGCCTCAACGGGCACAATGGCCAGCTTTTTACTGATTGGGTTCAGAAAAATTTTCCCGACAGGGCAGAGAAGGTGCTGAATCTTATCAAAGAAACCCACGGTGGCACATTGAGTGAAACCAGATGGAAACTTCGCATGCGGGGTGAAGGTCATTACGCTGAACAGGTTCGCCACCAGTTCAGGCTGGCTCAAAAGCGTTTCTTGCCTGGTGACAAGTTGCCACCGCCGGATACGTCGCAGTTTTTGCGAGGCGGGCAAATGAGCATGAAGTTTTGAGTGTGGCAATACCCAAAATTGTTCTGCTTGCTGAATATGAATGATTAACTTTCGGTCAAGAACAAACAGGCCATGTGGCGACTTATCAGTATCATGTTGTTCGCGATTGTGTCGTGCAATGCTGGTGCACAGAACTTTCTGATGCGTTTTGGAGGCCCTGCTGCGGACGAGGCAATGGGGCTTGCCCGTGATGGCGACAACAACACGTATCTTACCGGGTATTATTCTGGCGCTATGTCGCTTGTTGGCTTGCCTTCACTTGAATCAGCCGGTTTATCAGACGTGTATGTGCTGAAAATTGCACCCAATGGAGTTCCTGTATGGGCATTCAGCGGTGGGGGAAACGGACCTGACAGAGCCCACGGTTTGGCGTTGGCTGCCGACGGTTCCGTGTACGTAACTGGTTTTTTCTCTGGCACGGCCGCTTTTGGTGATTTTGTTGTGTCTGCAGCGCCAGGTTCGCAGGATGTTTTTCTGCTAAAGTTATCGTCAGAAGGTGAAGCAGAATGGCTCAAAACCTATGGAGGAGACTTTGCCAATCTGGGCAATGACATCACCGTTGATATCAGTGGCAATATATTGGTTACAGGCCAGTTTCGCGGGCAGATCAACTTTGAGGGCACAGTGTTTAATTCATTGGTTAGCCCGGATGACAACGACCCGACGGTGGATATTTTTGTGCTCAAAGTGAACCCTGAAGGCGATTTGCTTTGGGTGAAGCACGGACAAGCCACAGGAGACAGCCGCGGATTGGGTATAGACACCGATGCTGCCAACAATGTGTACGTCTGCGGCCAGTATTCAGACACCCTCACTTTCGATACGCCTACTCCCAACGACATACTCAGTGCCGGATTTGTTGCGAAATTCAATGAAAACGGCGCGGAGCAATGGGTGCGAACCATTACTTCCTCACAAACCACGGCATACGACATTGCAGTGCATAGCTCCGGAGATGTGTTTGTATGTGGAAACGGGTTGGGAGTATTTGGCTTTATAGGAGATGGGGCAGGGCAAACCTTTCCGACGAACTTTACCCACAACACATTCCTGTGCAAAATGAACTCCAATGGAAACCTGCAGTGGTTGACACACGAGGGCTCTGAAAATCCTGTGTCCGGTCGGGTAGTGGGTGTTGACGAGCTTGGAGGTGCCTACGTGGGCGGAACGTTCAGGTGCCGCATGGATGAGTACTCGGCAGAATTTGGAACCGGTATCTTTTACAGCGCCGGTTTTGATGATGTTTTCATTTCGGGCTACAGTTCACAGGGAGAGAGACTTTGGAGCAGGCACAGTGGCAGTGTTGGGGTGCTTACGGTGAGAGACATGATAGTGGATGGTCCTGATCTGCCGGTTATTTGCGGCGGCTTCCACAATGCGCTTACGGTAACCAATGCGGGAACCTTTTCACCGATTTCGGGCAATCAGCAGGGGGGGCTTAATCCACCGCTTTGCGGCGACATGGCATACGGTAATATGCGCTGGGTGAATTCAGCCGGGGGGCGCGACGCATACGTAACTTCTCCCATCAATCTCAATCGCCAACCACTGGATTATTTCCTGCGCCCCTCCGGTGCGTGCGAGCGGCCGTACCTATTTCCCTGTGTTCAATCATGTGTTGACAGCCTTGCCAGCTGCATTGCCCCAATAACCCTTTTGTTCGACGACCCGACCATCATGCCCTTGAACCCTGCTTACACCCTCGAATGGACTGCTCAAAACACAACCCCTCCAGGGTACCTTGTTGTGGAGGAAACAGATTATTACATATCCGTTTATAGCAGGGAAGATGGTTGTATACAGCACGAACAAATCATTCACTTTGAAAAACTGGAAATTCCTGTTCCAATTGTTGCTCACAATATGGGTGCTGAAATGGGATTCCCACCGGATGTGATGGGAGCCCACCTGTGCCTTCCTGATACCGTGACACTGACTGGCAGCAACGTAAATCCCGGAGATCAATCCTGGTGGATTTTCGAAAACATGGATGTAGTACTCCCGGGTGAAAATGAAAATGAATTTCATGTATTTGGAAGCACCCAATTCAGCTTCAATATTCAGAGTGAAAATGGTTGTATAGGCTCAAATGAAAGCGCCATCGCCGCCAGCTATCCGATTAACGACATTGATTTAACCATTGCATTTCCTGGGTATGATCAAACAATTGACACTGTTTTTCTTTGCCCGGGAGAAAGCTTTCTCACGGTAATGATTATCCCCCCGGACGCTGAAAACGACCTGCTTTTTATCTTTGAAAATGGATCCATAAGTTGGTCACTGACATCATTGATTGATGCTTTTATTTTTCCTGAGACCGGCCCCACCCCTCCGGTGCAAGCAACCATATTACCCAATGAATCAGGTTATATTGTTACCAACATCGCCATAACCAGCCTCTGCAATGACTCTATAACTCATTTTATAGATTCCATTTACGTTCACATGTACCCTGAGCCTGATCCGCTACTTTCTATTGAAGGCCCAAATCAAATATGTCCGGGTGATACAGTTGTATTGGTTGGAAGTGGTTTTGATTTTGACCCAACATGGGGGGGTGCCAACTTTATTGAGGTAAATGACAGCACCATCCTTGCATGGGAACCTGGTGCATACAGCCTCAATGCAACTGTAATTAATGAGTTTGGATGTATGGCAGAGCAAGGGACAACCTTTTTTGTTTCATTTATTGATGCGTCATCCATCACGATGGTTCCTTCAAACGGTGTTATTTGTCCCGGTGATTCTGTGCAGCTTATTTCAGAGCCCGGATTAAGCTACACATGGATTGGCCCGATGGGAAATGTTGTTGGAACGTCTCAGGATATTTACGTGAATACACCCGGTTTTTACAGTTGTATACTTACCAGCTTTTCAGGCTGCAAGGTTGAATCCAACATTCTGGAAGTAGCCGAGTATAGTACACCGTTTGTCATTCCACTTCCGGGCAACGACCTTTGTCTGGAGGGGCAGGTTGAACTTCAGGTGGTGGCGCAGCAAGGTGCGGTTGTGCAATGGGACGAACCCATTTCATCCAATAGCCTTTTAGTAACGGTTACCGAACCCGGAGTGTATAGTTGTCAGATAACGCTTTGCGGCATTACAACTACGCAATTCATAACGATATACGAAACAGAGGTTAATGCAATCATCACTTCGAGCGGACCGAGTGTAATTTGCGACGGTGATTCGCTTTTGCTTACGGCCAATCCGGGTATGGCCTCCTACCAGTGGTTGCCGGGCATGCAAAGTTCTCCACAAATATGGGTTACCGAACCGGGTACCTACAGCCTTAACACCACTGATTTTGAGGGTTGTGTAGGAAACTCAAACCCACTTGTTGTGACCACCTCTTCAGGGCCCGTGCTCAACCAACCCGATACGGTTCTGAAGTGTGTGGAAGACTCTGTGCTCCTGGAAGCCACGGCCAACTTTGTAGTCTATTCCTGGAATCCAGGCGGAGAAAACAATCCTCAACTTTGGGCCATTGCGCCGGGAGCATACTCATTGACTGTTACTGACAGTTTAGGGTGTGTCATGGAAAGTCAGCAAATTTGGGTTGAGAATCACGAACAGCCGCAGGCCCCGACAAGCGATGATATCTTGCATTGTGCCGGTGATGACTTTGCGTTTCAGCTTCCGGGATTTGACAACGTGCTTTGGTGGCTCAATGGCGACACACTTTTCGGTAGCTCCATTGAAATAGAGGGGCTTGGCAACGATACTTCAATACCTTTTCAGGTCATTGATAACAACGGATGCCTCAGCCCGACAGAATTTCTGCAGGTTTTTGTGTTGCCCACAACTGTCACTCCTTCACTTTTTGCCGATACAACCCATTGCGCCGGTGATACGTTGCTGCTGGAAACGGATAGCTTGTTTGCCGCCTCTTATCTGTGGACCATCGATGGAATTCCTCTGTCGCAAAACCCTGCAGCCCAATGGGTGTCCGGTAGCGAGGGCGGAAGCTACACCATTCATCTTACCGTGCTTCTGGGCGAATGTGCTTCCGGAACCGCAGGATTTGAAGTAAACGTAGTTGCTCTTCCTGACTCTTTGCCGATTATAGGAGCAGTTGAGCTTTGCGAAGACATGCCGCTTGAGTTGTCCACCGAATTACCTGAGGGTCAGGAGGCAATATGGCAATGGGAAACAGGGGAAATTTGGTCGGATAACCTTTTTCTACCGGCACCAATACCCAACGGATTGAATGTTCAACTTACGGGCTTTGCCGGGCAATGTCCGGGATCTACCACAAACACAACCATTTCCGTGTTTGCCTACCCCAATGTTACCTGGAGCAATAACTCACCTGTTTGCGAAACCGATAGCTTGTGGTTAATGACCAATGCCACCGAAGGCTGGGCCAATATTGTGCTGCCCTCAGGCGAAGTATGGGATGACGAATCTTGGTTTACACCCGAAGCCCAGACGGCAGATTCGGGCATGTACGAAATTATAGTCTGGAACGGGCCGTGCTTCGTATCGGAGGACCTGTGGCTGGAAGTTTGGCCGCAGCCACCCGTATGGCTCAGTGGAGATACCCTGGTTTGTGCCGGGGTTCCGCTGCAATTGCCATTTGCCTCACAGGACTCTGTCTGGCTGAATGGACTCTGGCTCACTCCACCGGTGGTTCTCAGTCCGGGTATGTCGCATTCGCTGGCCTGGATCAATGAATATGGTTGTATTTCGGAGGGGACTTTTGATATAGAAACTGAAGCCTGCGACGGGGAAATCTCCAATGTTTTTTCGCCCAACAGCGATGGAATCAACGACGTGTTTCTCTACAACCCATTTGGTTACATCCAAACAAACTTTAGGGTGTTTAATCGTTGGGGTCAAGAAATCTGCCATTTGATTAACCAAAACTCCTGGGACGGTATTCACTGCAAAAGCGGTCGGGTGGTTTCAGATGGGGTTTACTTTTACACCCTTGAGTACATTGCACGAAATCAGGAGCGGGGAGTGCATAAGGGAAGTGTACACGTGCTCCGGTAATCACCCAAACCCCGCCACGATCTTGTGGTAATCCTCCTTACTGCACGGAACCGCGCCCTGCACCACGAGGGCGTACATTTCAGCCTCGCGGTCGCCAAGGGTTTTCTCGCCCTTGTAACAAGTTGCATGGATGTCTTTCAAGGTGATTTTACCAGAGCTCAAAGCTTCGATGGTGCCAGAATCCGTAAACGCGTACGCAGATTCAGGCGGAAGAGAAAAGTGCATCACCCTGGCGTTTTGCTCCTCAAAGAGAAATAGGTACAACTCGTGCTGCGAAACAATTCGCAATGCCTTTATGTTGGTCAATGCCCGGTGAATCACCATGTCACTGAACTTATCCAGCAGCTCGTCGGTGCGTTGGGGGCTTTGAGTTTTGATGGCCTCCCACTCATGGGCTGTGATACTTTGCGCTGCCAGAAAATGAATCATTTCCTGTTGCAATTCTTCCAACTCCTCTTTGCCCAAACGATGATAGCGCATAATCAATATTGAGTTCGCGAAGGTAAGTCTTCACATCGAAGCAGGGGGGAGGCCGGAAATTCTATTTTTGCCTTTCAAACCAAAGAAAAAATGAAGATTGTTTCATTCAACGTAAACGGAATCAGGGCTGCGGCCAACAAAGGAGTGCTTGACAGTATCCGTGAGATGCAGGCAGATGTAGTGTGTTTGCAGGAAACCAAAGCCACAGTAAGCCAGGTACAGGAAACCCTTGCGCCGCTGTTGAACGAAGGATACCATGTGTTTGCCAACGAAGCCGAGCGTAAAGGCTATTCGGGCACAGCCATCATCACCAAACACAAACCCATCGGGGTTACCTATGATATCGGTCTAGCTGATCACGACAAAGAAGGTCGTGTGATAACGGCCGAGTTTTCGGAGTTTTACCTTGTTAATGTGTACGTGCCCAATTCGGGGTCGGAGCTGGTGCGGCTGGATTACAGAAAGCGTTGGGACGAAGCCATGCTCAACTACCTGAAAGTACTGGAAAAACTTAAACCCGTGGTTTTTTGCGGAGACTTAAATGTGGCTCATCGCCCCATAGACCTCAAGAACGACAAAGCCAATTACAACAAATCGGCCGGCTATACCCAAACCGAGATAGACGGTATGGACAACTACATTGATGGTGGTTTGGTGGACTCTTTCCGGGAGCTCAATCCCGACACCGAAAAATACTCATGGTGGAGTTTCCGCGCCAACGCCCGTGCCCGCAACATAGGCTGGCGGATTGATTATGTGCTGATGAGCCAGGCCCTTGTTCCTCGCCTGAGAGAGGCCTTTATCCTGAACGACGTGATGGGCTCAGATCACTGTCCGGTAGGGGTGATGGTGGAAGATCTGAAATAGACATCAATCGGAGTGTAAGGTTCAGAAAAAGTGGTGGTTAAACTCGAATTACACTCCTTTGACCTGTAAAAAAATGCAATAATTTGGTTCGAAATAGGTTCGCAAACAGTATCTTAGGCCATAACTTAGTGCCATTACTAAAAATGCCGCAACTATGAAGAAGCTTCTTTACATCACGCTTGTTGCAATGTTAACCGCGTTCAGCCAGAAGGGCCGGGCACAATCTGAATGCAACATTCCTACTGCTTTTGCGCAGCTTGATATCAACAACGTCAGAGCCAATTACTACAACAACGGATTTCAGTGGAATACACGACAAATCGGTCGTCCGGGTTATGAAGTTCCCAAGGGCGACAATACACATTCCATCTTTTCGGGCCGTATTGTTTTAGGAGGATTCAACCAATGGGGCGAATTAAGGGTAACAGCATCTATATTTCATCTTACTCTGAATGAAGAGTCGTTTAGAGCGGGGCCGATGAACAATACTTCACCGGGCAATTTTGTAACCGCGGATTGTGATGCATACGACCATATTTACAAGGTGAATCGCAGCGAAGTAGAGCTTCACAGGTTGTATTTTTCGATGCTCGCTGAAAACAATGGCATACCTCCAACCACGCCACCCTTTACCAATGGCTACGAAATTCCGGATGACATTCTCAACTGGCCTGCCGTGGCGGAGGTAATTCCCGGGCAGCCTCAGGCATTGGCTCCTTTTTTCGACAATGATTGCTGTGGCGGCACCCCCGGAGTATACGAACCAGAGCTGGGTGATTATCCCGCCTTTCGGTTTCCCGACAATGAAGACGAATTCGATTGCGAGGTGCATCTTCTGGGCGATCAGGTGCTGTGGTGGGTGAATAGTAATAGTGAAGATGGAGCCATCGGTAACCAGGAATTTGACATGCTCGCAACCGGTGTGGAAGTGCACAACATGGCCTATGCCTTTATCACCAATGACCACATCAACAACACAACCTTTCTCCGTCAAACCCTGATCAATCGCTCAGGCTGGCAGTACAGCGATATGTATTTCGGAAAGCACATTAGATCGCATCTAGGTAGTCCATCGAATGATTATGTTCAAAAACATGTGGAAAGGGGAATGTCATACTACTGCAACGGTCACCTTGTGGACGAAGATAATCTCGGGGCTGTGGGTTATGGATTTGCGCCACCCGCCATAGGATTTACCTGGGTGGGAGGACCACTGGCCGATGAAAACGATGGCATAGACAACAACTTCAACGGCATTGTGGATGAACCCGGTGAACGACTGAGGATGTATCACAGTATTTACCACAATAGCAATACTGGGCCGATTGGCACGCGCCCCCCCCAAACAGCTGAGCAATATTACAACTACCTCACAGGGCATTGGCGCGATGGCACACCATTGACCTATGGGGGTACGGGCTACAACCCCAATGACCCTGATGCCGTACCTTGTCTTATCCATTTTCCCGGTGACTCTGACCCATTGCTGATCAATACCAATGGTGTACAGGTAGAGCCATGGACGGAATTGACTGAATTATATGCTCCCGGTACCCGTCGTCATATCATGAGTAGCGGCCCTTTCAGTATGGCGCCCGATGAAGCAAAGGTTTTTACCATGGCCATACCATGGGCCAGGGATTTACAATGCGAGGAAGTGCCGTGCTCTATTGAGCTGCTTTACGAAGCCAATGACCTTGCACAGGAGCTTCATGACAATTGCTACGATTTTCCCTGTGCGGTTATAGACGCTGCATTCGAAATAAGCATTGAATCGGGGAGTGCCTTTTTCTCAAGCCCCATAACCAGCGGTGTGAGTTACACCTGGACCTTTGGCGATGGCGAGTCATTCACCTCCGACCACCCCTTTGCCAGCCATCAGTACGAGCAGCCCGGAGATATTGAGGTATGTCTTGAGATTGATTTTGGATGTGGCACTTCATCAACCTGTCAGTCCATCGGTTCAATGATGTGCGACATGATGACCGGCCCTGAACTCACCCAAATAGAAGGAACCGGAAATACCCAGCACTTTTTTGAGCTTACCGATGAAACCATCGACCAGATACTTGCCAACGACAGTAATATGGTTATCCATCCTACATACAAAAAAGGAAAGGGCCCTGTAAAAGTGCTGGTGTACAATTTCGAGGCGTTGGTTGAAGGAGAATACACCCTGATGTTTGATGGAACGGAGCCACACTCCAACTGGAAAATGTTTATCAATGGCGGATTGGACACGGTGCACAGCGAAGTTCCCATCGCCATTACAAACAGCCAATTCATTGAAGAATGGGGCCTGATGGTGAGTGTGGATGCACATACCGACAACGAGTCATCGGCACCCATTGGGGCGCAACTTCTATTTGAAGACAGCAACAATCCATGGCTGGGGCATGTGGAGGATACCGATGATTTCACATACCAAAACTGGATCAGGGAGGGCACTATCAGCTTTTCTTGTTCAGGATTAAGTAGTTCACCTTGCTTTTATATGGACAGTCTTCAAACCATCATAGAGCCCTGTGTTTTTAATTCTATGCAGCCAAATACGCTTGGCGATGTTCCTTTTAAATCGTTGGTTAATGGAGGATGGGGCCCCAGTCATTACGTTAGGAAGTTTTCGGTTTGCCATCCCTTTTTTAACGCTGGAGTGCAGCTTTCTGTGCCGCATACCTTGCCCGGAAATGTGCGAAACGTAGATGTTGTTCTTACTCCTGACAAGAGCAAATGGTCGCGTTGTGTGGTGCTCGATTTGAGATACGGAAGCGATGTGGGGTCGCTACCCATCTTCAGAAGTGCTTTGTCTGTTGACAAAAACGGCCGCAACCAAAGCCACCCTGAGTGCAACGTAGAGGAGGCCACCTACTTTGGCCAGCAAACCGACGCCTCCGGGATGAGCTATGGAATGGGATGGTTTCCCGGATACGCCATTGATGTGAATACGGGCAAAAGGCTGAATATAATTTTCGGCGAAAATCCTGATTTGACTGACGATAACGGAAATGACATGATTTGGAACCCAACATCCACCATGTGGAACAGTGACGGATCGCCATCTTTCGGAGGTGCACATGCCATTACCGTATTGAGCGCTCATTTCATGGGGCAGGGAAATGAAACCCATTCTATGGCTGAATACGACGGCTGCCAGCAAATACACAACGCCGGTAGCCAGTCGCCCTCTCTGATTTCCGCTTTGCAACGCCGTCAGCAATGGACAGGCCTGCCCCTTTTAAACGAGGGCTTTGAGCTGTTGCCCATTGAAGAAGGGCTCATTCCCGCCAAAACCACCATTCAGCTCAGGTTAAGGCACCGCTATCAAAACCAATTGCCCGGTCCGGTCAATATCAACAACGGAAATCCTTTGTACAACTTCAGTATCAACATTGATGACCTCACATCTGATGTTTCGGAAATGCAACCTCGGCCCGAAATGTTGCTCTATCCTAACCCCTCACGCGGAAGATTGCATGTGCAGTTTTCAAACTTCGCTCGTCCATCTGGAGAGCTTATGGTTTTTTCGGTGAGCGGCAAGCTGGTTAAGCGCGTTCGTTCTGATTTTATCGGAGAGCAAATCCTGGATATGGGTGATCTGCCCTCGGGGATGTACATCCTGCGGGCGGGCAGCCAAGATGGCGGCGAAGCACTTTACAAGCGATTTGTGGTGGTGAATTAGAGGCCTTTGGCGAATACTGATGGCAATCTGTATTACGGCTGCAATGCAGTTGATTACATTCGGTTTTTCATGGCTTAACCGTCAGCTTCAGACTTTCCTTATACCCGCGAAAACTTCAAAAAATCAATAAATTCGAGCGCCGTATTGTTTTTTGCCTACCTTTGCATCATTATTCATTATTTATTTTTTTGTCATGAACAACGGAACAGTAAAGTTCTTCAATGATTCCAAAGGATACGGATTCATCAAGGACACAGACAATGACACCGAGTACTTTGTACACGTAACAGGTCTCATTGATGAGGTAAGGGAAAACGACTCAGTTACCTTTGATCTCAAAGAAGGAAGAAAAGGATTGAACGCGGTAAACGTGAAACTAGCATAAGTTTAGCCCATCTAATTTTTTCGAAAAAGGCTGCCCCAAGGCAGCCTTTTTTTTTGCCCCTGAGCAACCTAAAGTTAATTTTCCGTTTTAAGGTTGCATTAAAATTTCCCCACCAATACCTTAATTTAGCCGACCAACCTCATTTTTTTCCTGACTATTTTCGCTTAAGCTCTTGACAAGTGAGTTAACTTGCCATACTTTAGCCGAAAATTTCAGGTAATTCATCGGCCTTTTCGACTGATTTACCGAATCAAAAAGATTGATTTACAGAACACATTCAACTCAGCAAGTAACAAATAATGACCCCAATCAAATGGGCCAATTCACTTCAAAATTCACCCAATCCAATTCGTTATGACAACAGATTTACCCTGTAACACAAGTTGGCAAACACGAACACTGAGCTTAAAAATCCTCTTCGGGATTTTTATGTTCTCGTTTTTCAGTTTGCACATCCACGCTGTGGAGACCAACCCTTGCGAAGACTCATCCGTAACGGAGCACTGCGATATCTTTGCCTATGCTCCTGGAAGCCACGCCTTGTGGCTGCCTGATTTGCCCGGCGGAAGTAGCGATTTCGTTTTTGACCACAATGGTGGCCAATTTATCGTTTACGACGACGGAACCGCTCACATAATCGGAGTAGCAAAGCGAACCACGAACGCCAACCAGAAATGGGAAGTGAGCGTTTGGCTCAAAAACAAGCGCACATGGGCTGAGTGGTCGGCGCTTGGTCGTAGCTTTAAAGATGAGCAGAACTTCAATACCGGCGAGCACGTAAACTGGCATTATTACGAAATGGATAATGACAACGCAGTTCTCACAGGATTGGGAGATTACGCTGGTCAAACCATCGAGCTTCAGCACATGCCCGCCGACTTTACATACGGTTTTCAGGTGGGGCTCGGAGCAAACTCAAAGAACCTCGAGTTTGGTTTTAGCGGGTGGTTCACGCATTCAGGTGATTTTTCTGGAATCGGAGACTTTAACGTCAACGCCAGTTGTACCGAGTGTCCTCAGTTTTTTTGCGAAATTTTTGCCGAATGCTCGGGCAGTGATGTAACAACCTTTGGTGGAAATGATGGTACCCTGACTGCGTTGGTAGATGGTTCTACCAACTTTTCTGTTGAATGGACCGGCCCCAATGGGTTTTCTGCAAGTGCGCAAAGCATTACCAACCTCTTTGCAGGTTGCTACATGGCGGTGATTACGGATCTGGATGATCCAAGCTGCACAACGACTCTTGAGTGTGCAGTTGCTCAGCCTGCCGATTGCGAGGAAGGACCATACCGCACACAAACTCCAGGTGGCTGGGGGGCTCCTGCTGCCGGAGACAACCCGGGCGCATATCGCGATGCCAATTTTTCCGGCGCATTCCCTGCCGGACTCACTGTTGGGTGCCCAGGTGGATTTACCCTAACACTTACTTCGGCTTCTGCTGTTCAGGATTTCCTTCCTTCCGGTGGAACTCCTGCTGCCCTGACCATGAACTACACCGATCCGGGTAACACACTTAGCAATACTTTTGCCAGCCACATCGTGGCCCTTACGCTGAGTGTAGGTTTTGATGTGTACGACCCCAATTTTGCCAATCCCGATTTCCTTCTACAGGACCTGCTCATCCTTTCAGGCGACTTTGCCGGAATGACAGTTTCCGACTTTTTGGAGTTGGCGAATAATGTTTTTGGAGGCTGCGACAATAGCTTTACAGCTAACCAAATTTACGAAACACTTGCCGCTATCAACGAGAGCTATGTGGACGGCCAGGATACGGGTAGCATACTTGGATGTGCTCCACAGCCTGACTGCCCTGTAGGTGACCTCGCTGTGTTCTGTTTTGATATCGCACTGGTAGAATTGGATTGCAATGATTCAACTGATCCTGAATTTACCGGTTTCCCTGTTTTTCAGGACCCTTACAATGGAGACCCCAATTGTCCTGAAATTGTTGGGCTTACCTATGAAGACGAAATCAACGGAAGCTGTCCGACTGTAATCACCAGAACATGGACCCTTTCTGACAGTGATGGAAATACAGCAACCTGTGAGCAAACCATCACCATCAATGATACTGAAGCCCCCACTTTCGACAACTTCCCTGAAGACCTCGAAGTAGAATGTCCGGACGATGTGCCCGCATTGGGTACCATTACAGCTTCTGACAACTGCACCGAAGATGTAAATGTCGTATGCACTGAAAGCTTCCAGTCCGACCAGCTGAGCACCGTATGCGAGTTGATTGACATGGACTGGGCTGGAGAGCCTGCACCGCGCATTGGTTGGTTGCAGCAAATGCCCGGAACCGTAAACCCAGGCAAAAACCTCTTTGCGCTTGAAAGCGGTGCTTTTGAGCAGTTCCCAGATGGAACCGCTCACCTTTACGGTGTGATGTCAAGCATTAACAACGACCAGCTTGCATGGGAGTTTGATGTGTGGCTGATCAACGGTTCCAACTGGGATGAGTGGTCAGCTCAGGGACGCACCTACAAGGATACCCAGGACATCACCGGCGACAACTACCTTGACTGGATGTACTACGAAGTAGATCCTACACAGTCAACGCTCACGGGTATTCGCGATTACGCTGGCTCACTGCTGACCCTTACACATGCGCCACCGAGCTACCTCTACGGTTTCCAGGTTGGTCAAAACTCCAACATCTTTACCGAGACTTTCGGTCTGTCTGGCTGGTTCTACTTTACTGGTGACATTCACTACAATGGTGATGTTTACCCACGTGATGGTGTAATGGGCGACTTTAATCTCGACCTCGATTGTGAAGAACCCAATTTCGAAAACGAGTGCGTGTACACCATTACTCGTACCTGCACAGCCACCGACGATTGTGGCAATACAACCACTGAAACCCAAACGATCCTGGTAGAAGACACCACACCTCCCGTGATTACTTGTCCGGAAGACTTGACTGTTGAGTGCTTCGAAAATGTTCCCGAAGCGGACACCGAACTCGTAGATGCCTTTGACAACTGCAGTGATGTTTTGATCACGTGGGAAGGTGATGAAGTAGTAGGTGGCTTCTGCGAGGGGCAAGTGCTACGTACTTACCGCGCAACCGACGAATGTGGAAACTACGCTGAATGCATTCAAACCATCAACTACTTTACCTCTGCGCCGGTTGTTGAACCAGTGGCGGACGTAGAACTGGAAGAATGCAATGCCGAGTGGCCCGAACTCACCACTACCTACACCTCCAACTGCTTCGGAGCAGGTGAGATTACCGGTGTTCCCGGTG
>REDV01000039.1 GCA_007695365.1 Cryomorphaceae bacterium
TGACAAAAATTAAAAAAGCCAATTATAAACCCCAATCACACCCCCCTTGTCATTTGGACCGGAGTGCTGAGGTACGAAGCACGCAGTGGAGAAATCTCATTCAATTCACACTTTTATCTCATAATAGATTTCTCCGCTACGCAGCTCCTGGCGTCGCTGCTTCGGTCGAAATGACAAAAATTAAAAAAGCCAATTATAAACCCCAATCACACCCCCCTTGTCATTTCGACCGGAGTGCTGAGGAACGATGCACGGAGTAGCCTGCCCCGAAGCATTTCGGGGGAGAAATCTCATTCAGTTCACACGTCGTCTCGTAAGATTTCTCCGTTATCCTCAACGACTGGTTCACCCCTCCGGCAGCGCCACCAAGCCACTTTCGCGCAACATGCCGCGCAGGGTTTCAGACCCCGATTCAGACATCGGTGCAAGCGGCAGGCGCACATGCTCTTCGGTTATTGCAAGCAATTTTAAGGCGCGTTTGATCCCGGCCGGATTGCCCTCTGCAAAGAGCTGACGAATAATATAAAGCAAGCGGTAGTGAATGGTACGGGCGTGGTCAAAATCACCGTCAAGGCCCGCGTGAACCATTTCTGAGAACTCCTGCGGAAAAGCATTTCCCACCACCGATATCACGCCGTCGCCACCACACGCCAGAAATGGCAACACCAGCGAGTCATCACCCGAAATCACCAGAAAATCGTCGGGCGCATACCCAATCACGTCCATGCATTGCTCAAGATTACCCGAAGCCTCCTTGATGGCGATGATGTTGTTGCACTCCTCGGCAAGCAACAGCGTGGTTTCGGGTAGCATGTTCGAAGATGTGCGGCCCGGCACGTTGTACATAATGATGGGGCGGGGTGTGTGCTCATTGAGCGCCTTGTAATGGGCCACAATTCCTGTTTGGGTGGGCTTGTTGTAATACGGACTCACGCTTAGAATGGCATCCACCCCCTCCCAGTTCATGGCCTCCATACTGCGCAAAATACCTGCGGTGTGATTCCCACCCATTCCATACACCACAGGCAATCGCCCGGCGTTGATATCGAGAATAAAATCCAGTACAGCGCGGCGTTCTTCAGCCTCAAGCGTTACCGACTCACCAGTGGTTCCCATCACCACCAGGTAATCCGTGTTACCACGAATGAGATGGCGGGTAAGTTTTTCGAGCGACTTGAAATCTATTTTTCCGTTTGCATGAAATGGCGTTACCATGGCCACGCCCATGCCGCTAAACTGGCTGTGCATCTTTTTTGCGATTCAGAATGGTTAAAAAGTGATTGAGTTTTTGCTGGTACTGGTCAAAAGTACTGTTGGCCGGAAGGTCTATCATCATATCGAGCATTTCTGCTTTTTGCTCGTTCCAAGCGCCTACCTTAAACCGCGCCCTCGACTTTGCCAGTATGTGCATCAGTGGCTTGATGTCCTCCTGGGTAAAGTCAATGAGGATATCAAAATCACGATGGATGAAATCGTTTACGGCCGGGCCTACCGGCTTCAACCGCCAGTCGAGATCGGGCTTTGAGAAATAATCAAACTCCAGTTTGTGGACATGCCAAAACGGAATCTGCTTATCGTCGATATAGGCAAAGGCCATGATATCACGGATGCCGTGCTCTTCCTTCAGATACTTCACATACTGTTTCACCAGGATGTAAAACGACTCACCCCGCTCTTTGTAGAGCAATCCAATGCTTCTCGCCTGACTGAAGTTTTGGAGCTTTACACGCCGTTTGGATTCCGGTTTTAAATCCAGAAAATACCGGCTGGTAATACGCAATATGGATTCAGGCAACATCATACGCCAATCATCTCCAGGAATTCGTTTTCGGAAATAAGCGGAATACCAAGGTCGGCAGCCTTATTGCGCTTGGCCGGCCCCATGTTGTCGCCGGCCAGCACATGGGTGGTTTTGGCGCTGATAGAGCCCACATTTTTACCCCCGTGTTGTTCAATCATCCGTTTGAGTCCATCGCGCGAGTGATACTGAAAAACTCCACTGATAACGAATGTGGTACCCTTGAGTTTTTCGCTTACAGGAAGCGCGTCTTCTGCGCTTTCAAAGTTAAGACCTTTTTCGCGGAGGCGCTGAACCATGTGCCGGTTTTGCTCATTGCCGAAATAGTCCACCACGCTTTGTGCGATGCGCTCGCCTATTTCGTTCACCTCTACGAGCTCTTGAATGGTTGCGGAAGCAAGTTTGTCAACGTCGGGAAAGGCTTTGGCCAGTTTACGTGCCACGGTTTCGCCCACGTAGCGGATGCCCAGCGCAAAAAGCACACGCTCATAAGGCACCTCTTTGGATGCCTCCAAACCCGCGAGCAGGTTCACTACCGACTTCGTAGCCATGCGCTCCAGTGGAAGCAATTGCTCTTTGGTCAGGTCGTACAGGTCGGCCGGATTGCTGATAAGACTCTCGCGGTAAAGTTGTTCAATGGTTTCTTCGCCCAGACCTTCTATGTTCATGGCTTTGCGGCCAATAAAGTGCTGCATGCGGCCTACGATCTGCGGCGGACATCCTTCTGCATTGGGGCAAAAGTGCTGGGCTTCTCCTTCATTGCGAACCAGTTCAGTTTCACATTCCGGGCAATTCGCAATGTATTCTAGCGGACTGATTTTCATCCCCTCGCGCCCTTCAAGGTCAACACCTACCACCTTGGGGATGATTTCACCGCCTTTTTCCACAAATACGCGGTCGCCAATGCGCAAATCGAGCTTGGCAATCTGATCGGCATTGTGCAGTGACGCCCTTTTCACCACCGTTCCGGCGAGCAGCACAGGGCGCAATTGGGCCACGGGTGTAATAGCTCCTGTGCGCCCAACCTGGTACAGCACGTCTTCCAATATGGTGGGAACTTTCTCCGCCTTAAACTTGTAGGCGATGGCCCAGCGGGGAGATTTGGCGGTAAAACCCAATTCTTCCTGCTGGCGGTAATCGTTTACCTTGATCACCACACCATCGATGGCAAAGGGCAGTGAAGTACGCTGTTGGTCCCAAAAGGCCACAAACTCCATGATTTCATCTATGTTGCGGCAAAGGGCAAACATATTGTCGGCCTGGGATGGAACCTTGAAACCAAGCTTTCTGGCGTATTCAAAATTTTCTTTGTGGGTGAGAAACGGCAATCGCTCGCCCAAAACCTGGTACATGAAACAATCCAATCCGCGCTCTGCCACTACGGACGAATCCTGTAGTTTGAGGGTGCCCGAAGCCGTATTGCGCGGATTGGCAAAAACGGGTTCGCCATTTTCCTCGCGCCGCGTATTCAAGGCTTCAAAAGCGTCAAAAGGGAAGAATATCTCACCGCGAACCTCGAGTTCTTCGGGTACATCGTCACCTTTGAGAACAAGGGGAATGGATCGGATGGTTTTTACGTTGGTAGATATATTTTCACCGGTGGTTCCGTCGCCGCGCGTCAACGCCTGCACCAATCGACCGTTGCGGTAGGTACAGCCGATTGCAACTCCGTCGTACTTCAACTCGCAAGCGTACACTACCTCATCCTCAAGGGTCTTTTTGATACGGGCTTCCCATTCTACCACTTCCTCCTTACTGTAGGTATTGGAAAGCGACATCATCGGCCAGCGGTGCTTTACTTTTTCGAACTTATGCGTGATGTCACCCCCCACCCTTTGCGTGGGAGAATCGGGATCGGCAAACAAGGGATACTGCGCTTCCAAATCATGCAATTCGCGCAGCATATTGTCGAACTCAAAATCACTGATTTCAGGATCACTCAGCACATAGTACCGATGATTGTGGTAATGAATCTCCCTGGCCAATTGTGCCATTCGCTGCTGTGCTTCATCAGGCCCCATACTTCACTCTTTTCGGGTTTGAAACTGTACCGTTTTATAAAGGTCAATGATATCAATTTTCAGTCGGAGGTGGTAGCTAAAGCCAGAATATTCGCGTTGAAGCTGGCTGTCAGCGGCTCCAAAAAACTGGTAACCCAGGCCCCCACCAAATGCCAACCAGTAGAAAACCCTGAACTCAGCAGCTCCGTTCAATGAAAGCACACTTACGCGAAAACTTCGAAGAAAACGCAAAGAGCCCACCTCGGTTTGGTAAAACTGGTCCACACCGCCAAAACCATAGCTGATGGGCGCAGTGACCAAAAACCTTCGATTTTCGAATACCCGCGGCTGCAAAAAGAGGGTAATCAATCCAAAATCAGACTCAATGTTGGTGGTCTTTCCGATTTCGTCCACAAAGCCGGGATCGCGCCGCAGCCGATTGGTAAAGGCATAGAACCCTATTCCGGCCGAAATGCCAAGTTCGCGATCCATTACTCCCGCTTTCAGTCCGCCCAACCGAACGGAGCGTTTGCCTACAAACATGGTACTTCCATCTAGTTGCACCAGGGGCACAAATCTCTTGGCTTCAGGCTCCGGAAAAGGCCTGTCCAAGGAGAAAAGACCCCACTGGCCGAAAGGTTTATTTTGCGCCGGGCTTACAGCCGGGCAAAACAGCATCAAACAAAGAGCAAAAAAGCGAATTGTCATTTACCAGGCAGCCTTTACCATTCTGTAACGTCCGTTCAGGTCTTTTCGGACGGAAGTTTCGGTAAAGTTAAACGACCCCAGCAAATCGGTGGTATCGGCGGGCAAATCCTCATTGATTTCCAGGTACAGGCTGCCGTCAGGTTTAAGATGTTTTTGGCAATAGCGGGCAATGGCTCGGTAAAACAACAATGGGTCTTTTCCTTCAGCAAATAGCGCGAGGTGTGGCTCAAAATCCAGCACATTCCGCTTCATTTCAGGCATCTGATTGCGTGTAACGTAGGGTGGATTGCTCACGATGATGTCAAACATGCCTGCATGTTCCGGCTCGCCGTTAAGAATGCTCGCCTTTACAAATTGAATCTTCATGTTGTTACTCCGGGCATTTTTTCTCGCCAGGTCAAGCGCAACATCCGAAACATCCGTGGCCCACACTTCGGCGTGATTCCATTTTTTGGCAAGTGCCGTGGCGATACAACCGCTGCCGGTTCCGATGTCGAGCACCCTGATGGTTTTGCCCGTGCGATGTTGTTCTTCGGCCAGCATCCAGTGCACCAATTCTTCGGTTTCAGGCCTGGGAATCAACACCCCCGGCTTCACGTCGAGATGAATCCCGTAAAAATCCGTGTAGCCGAAAATGTACTGAATGGGCTCTTCCTTTTTGAGTCTATCAATCACCTCAGCAAAGCGCTCAAGAACCTGCTCATCAACAGGGGTTTCGGGTCGCAGCATAAGTGCCATTCTGTCCATGTTGAGGAGCTCCTTGAATGTGCGTTGAATGAGGGACTCCAGTTCAGTCATGGAATACACGCCAGATAACTCCTGACGCATAACGTAGAGCATCGAAACTGCATTGCGCATAGGTATGTCGGTCAGCGTCATGGTTCGATTTTCGTCTGATAACGAAAACATTGCAAGGTGCCTAAAAGTTCACAAACACAGAACTACATGGTGTCAATAAATATTAACAACCCGCTTTCCTTTGGCTATCTTCGCGCCGTGGAAAACAAGTACATGCAACGCTGCTTTCAGTTGGCCCGTATGGGTTTAGGCTTTGTTGCCCCTAACCCACTGGTTGGTTGTGTTATTGTTAATAAAAATCGAATTATTGGTGAAGGGTATCACCACCAATACGGAGGTCCGCATGCCGAGGTGTTCGCCATTCGCTCTGTTTCGGACCCTGAACTTTTAAAGCATTCAACGCTTTACGTTAGTCTTGAGCCTTGTGCCCACCACGGAAAAACGCCACCTTGTGCAGAACTGATTGTAGAATCGGGTATTCCAAAAGTGGTGATTGCCAACCGTGATCCGTTTGAAGCAGTGAATGGAAAAGGCATTGAAAAACTGCAGCTCGCAGGAATTGAGGTTGTTTCAGGAGTTTGTGAAGAAGAAGGAAGCCGGATGAACCGCCGTTTCTTCACTTTTCACAACAAAAAACGGCCCTACGTAATCCTAAAAGCTGTGCAAAGTCAGGATGGCTTCATGGACCCACCACGCAATGAAGATGAAAAAGGAATTCGCTGGATTTCAGCGCATGAAACCGCCATACTCACCCACCAATGGCGTGCAGAAGAAAGCGCCATACTTATTGGAACACGAACCGCGCAGGTTGACAATCCATCCCTCACAACCAGACAGGTGAGCGGCCCAAATCCGCTTAGGTTGTTGATTGACAAGAACTGTTCTGTGCCAGCCGATGCGGCACTTTTCAGCCAAGACGCCCAAACAGTGGTGTTCAACGCAAAAAAGAGCGGATCCGAATCCCATGTGCAATGGGTAAAGCTTGATTTTGCCCAATCTGTTGTACCCCAAATAATGGATTGGTGCCACCAACACCACATTCAATCGGTATTGGTTGAAGGTGGGGCTGCTACGCTGCAGGGATTTCTGGATTCCGAATGCTGGGATGAGGCACGCCTTATTAGTGGAAATGTGCGCTTCGGCAAGGGCCTCCCAACGCCCAGCATCAAGGGTAAAAGTGTGCGGCGATACACTTTTGGCGGTGACAGGATTGAACACATTATACCGCAATGATGCTCATATACATAGCCCTGAGCGTACTCTGCTCTACCCTGCTGTTTGTGTTGTTCAAGCTCTTTGAGCGCTACAGGCTGAGCACAGGCCAGGCCATTGTGGTGAATTACCTCATAGCCGCGCTGTTCGGCTCTATGTTGCTGCCGCGTTCTGTTGATTTGTTCCTCGTGTACCAAAAGCCCTGGTTTTGGCTGAGTGCGCTGATGGGCTTTATGTTCATCACGCTGTTTCATTTGATGGCATACATCGCGCAAAACATCGGACTATCGGTGGCATCGGTGGCAAGCAAAATGAGTGTGGTGGTACCAGTTTCGGCGGCCATTGTGTTGTACGGCGATGCGGTTACTTTTCAAAAAATCGCTGGAATTACCATGGCTCTGGTGGGGATCTGGATGGCGAGCATAAAGGAGCGGAAAGGCAAGGCTCCGGTTCAGCTGCTTATTTTTCCGGTGATTCTTTTTCTCGGCTCGGGAATGCTCGACACCCTTTTGAAGTACGCCGAGGGAAGGGTTGTTCCGCGCGAAGACCAATTGTACTTTATTCCCTCCATTTTTCTGATGGCCTTTTTATGGGGTCTGCTTATTACGCCTTTCATCAACAGAAAAAAGCAGGCCACCGACACATCGCGTACCCGAAGTCTGGCCGGCGGTGTACTCCTTGGCGTGGTTAATTACGGCTCCATTTATTTCATATGGCAGGCTTTATCCAGCGATGGCGCGGAAAGTTCGGTGGTATTTCCGTTGGCAAACATGGGTGTTGTGGCAGCCTCTTCGCTTGCCGGGCTCATGGCCTTTGGCGAAGTGCTTTCGAAACGCAACTGGCTCGGAATCGGTGTATCTATTCTGGCCATCATCATTATGACATCCTGGTAGTATGGAGGGTGCTGTTTTGCAATATCGCACCATCGCGTCGCCCTCGGAAGGACTCTACAAGGAAAAAGGGAGTAAGTTTTTGGGCTTTGCCTTTCCGGTGACAAACGAAAGCGACATCAACCAACGCCTCGAAGAGTTGCGCAAACTGCACCACCAAGGGCGACACCACTGCTACGGCTGGGTGCTGGGGGTGGACGATATAAGGATGCGGGCTAACGATGACGGCGAACCCACCTACAGCGCAGGCAAACCCATTCTCTCACAAATTGAAAAGCTCGAGCTTACCGGAACGCTGGTGGTGGTAGTGAGGTACTTCGGGGGCACAAAACTCGGTGTGGGCGGATTGATTCAGGCCTACAGAGCCGCAGCCGAAGCAGCACTCAATCAATCCCATATCTTAACCCTTGATGTGGTTTCGAGCTACCAATTGCTTTTTCCCTATGCCGCAATGAACGACGTGATGAGCCTGGTAAAACAACTTGAACTCGAAACTTCAGCGCACAAATTTGAACTCTCCTGCGAGATGAGGGTAAAGGTGCCCCGAGAAAAACTGGAATCCTTTACGAAAGGTTCCGCTGAAATCCAGGAACTGAGGCTTAACAAACTGCAGGACGACTAGCTAACCGAGCTTTTCTGAAAACACTTTAAGCAAGTCATCCGGTGCTTTCCGGGGTCGGCCCGAATGGGCATCCACAAACACCAGGGTGGTTTCGGCTTCATTCAAGAGCACCCCTTCCTGATTACGAGTTTCGTAGGAAAAAGTAATTCTGGCCGTGGGCAGTACAGAGATTCGGGTTTGGATATCCAGCAAATCATCGTAACGCGCCGGCTGCAGGTAACTCACTTTGAAATCTACCACAGGCAAGAGCACACCTTGATCTTCCAATTCGCGGTAGCTAATGCCCAGCGACCGGAGCATCTCAACCCGCGCTACCTCAAAATAGGTGGCGTAATTACCATAATATACAAAGCCCATTCGGTCGGTTTCGGCGTAGCGTACCCTTATTTGTGTGCGGTGCTCAATCATGAATCAGGTTTTTGGTAGAGTTGAAATGCGTGGACACAAAAGTAATGGGTCGCATGAAGATGTGGAAAAAAGAAAATTGGCACCAAAACTTGCTGTAAACGCGGCCAATTCGAGAAAGCCGAAAAAAAAACAATGCAATTCACAAACATTTGTTAATATTGAACGCCGAAAGGTTTTCGGGCGAATTACCAGAGAAAAAAGACATTCTAACCGAGGGGTGAGGGATGTAAAACTTTTGAAAAAATCAAGGGGGCTCGGATTTTTTTTTAAACTTTTTTCTCCAAACCTTTGCCCATCTTCAAAAGCAAGGGATTTAGCGAGGAGACCCTTGTCATACAGGTTATTACAACCTTTCGACACGTACTACTAACCGACTAACAAGGATTTAATCCGATGACTAAAAAACATGTGAAAATTTGGGAAGACTGCCTCTCTATTATTAAGGACAACGTGAGCCTCCAAGCCTACAAAACGTGGTTCGATCCTATTCAGCCTGTCAAGTTCGACAAGAACATCCTCACCATTCAAGTTCCCTCGCAATTCTTCTACGAATGGTTGGAAGAACACTATATCGGCCTTCTTAAAAAGGTCATCAAGCGTGTGCTTGGCGACGAAGGCCGACTGGAATACTCTATCGTGATGGAAAACACGGCACGGGGTTCCAACCCTTACACTGTGAAAATTCCTACCAGCAACTCGCGGGCGGTAAAAAATGAGCCGGTAACCATGCCTCTGGATCTTGGCGGAAAATCCATCAAGAACCCATTCATTATTCCGGGATTGAGGAAAATCAACGTGGATTCGAACCTCAACCCCAATTACTCTTTTGAAAACCTCATTGAAGGTGATTGCAATCGACTTGCCCGTTCTGCCGGATACGCGGTTGCCAAAAAACCTGGAGGAACAGCGTTTAACCCGCTGCTTATATACGGTGGCTCAGGTTTGGGGAAAACCCACCTTGCCCATGCTATCGGGATTGAAATCAAGAATCTCAGTCCCAACAAAACAGTTCTCTACGTTTCGAGCGATAAATTCACCCAGCAGTTTATTGATGCGGTGAAAAACAATACGGTAAACGACTTCTGCCACTTCTACCAGATGATGGACGTGCTCATCATTGACGATGTGGAATTCTTCTCCGGAAAGGAAAAGACGCAGGACGTTTTCTTCCATATATTCAACTCACTGCACCAGGCAGGGAAACAAATTGTGCTCACCTCCGACAAGGCTCCGGTTGAAATGCAAGGAATGGAGCAACGCCTGCTCTCTCGCTTCAAGTGGGGGCTATCAGCAGATTTACAGCCTCCCGGACTGGAAACCCGTATTGCCATTCTGGAAAAGAAAATGTACGCCGACGGTATTGAGTTGCCTAAGGATGTGGTTGAATACCTCGCCTACAGCATCACCACCAATATTCGCGAACTGGAAGGAGCCATGATTTCATTGATGGCGCAGTCTTCACTCAACAAAAAGTCCATCAACCTTGATCTCGCCAAGCAGATGATTGACAAGTTTGTGAAGAATACCGCGAGGGAGGTCTCAATTGATTACATCCAAAAGGTGGTGTGCGATTACTTTGACCTGCCTATTGAGTTGCTGAAGTCAAAAACCCGCAAGCGCGAGGTTGTGCAGGCACGCCAGATTGCCATGTACTTTGCCAAAAAGATGACCAAGTCCAGTCTGGCAAACATCGGATTACACTGTGGAGGTAAGGATCACGCAACTGTGCTGCACGCGTGTCGCACGGTAAAAAACCTTACCGAAACGGACAAAAACTTCCGAAAATACCTGGAGGACCTTGAGAAAAAACTCAGCATTCAATAATCCCACTTCGTGCGGACAATCATTGAAATCACCGCTCCGTGCGGTGATTTCTTTTTTGTAGTAATCAAAAAAACAGAGCGATGAAGATTTTGATGGTTTGCCTGGGAAACATATGCCGCAGCCCGCTGGCGGAAGCCATCCTGCGCGAAAAAGCAGACGCCCAAAACCTCGACATTGAAATAGACTCTTGCGGTACGGGCAATTATCACATCGGAGAGCCACCCGACGAACGCTCACAAGCCAACGCTTTGAAAAATGGAATAGACATTTCCTATTTGAGGGCAAGGCAGTTTAAAGTGACAGACTTTGAAGCTTTTGATCGCATTTTCGTAATGGATCAGAGCAACTACAACAATGTTGCAAAAGTGAGCTCGCACCCAGAACAGATGAAAAAAGTAGAGTTCATTCTAAACACGCTCAACCCCGGCAGCAATGAGTCCGTTCCCGACCCTTATTTCGGCGGAGAGTCCGGATTTCAGCGTGTCTTTGAATTGCTGGATGCAGCCTGTGATAAAATTGTTGAAGACCTTGCCCGTTAAATCCACACTCTACCTCATCCCCTCACCCATTGATGGCAGCTACAACAGTCATCAGGTGCCTCTTGCCGAAACGGAGCGAATTGCTCATCTTAGGGTATTTGTGGTGGAAAACCTCAAGCATGCGCGGCGCTACCTGCGAAAACTATTGCCTGAAGTTGCCATAGACGATTGCACGTTTTACGAAATGGGCAAACACGCTACCCCCGAATCGCTGTCAAGATTGTGGAGCACCATGAAATCGGGTACAGACGCAGGGGTCATATCGGAGGCCGGTTTACCCGGCGTAGCAGACCCCGGAGGCTCAGTGGTGAGCATGGCACACCAAATGGGAATGCGGGTGATTCCGCTGATTGGCCCGGGTTCTATTTTTATGGCGCTGATGGCCAGCGGTTTTAACGGCCAACAATTTAGCTTTCACGGCTACCTGCCGCGCGAAGGGGCTGATCGATCGAAAAAAATCAGGGAATTGGAAAGCCAGGCGCACCGAACGGGGTACACCCAGATTTTCATGGAAACCCCTTTTCGAAACAATGCCCTGCTGGATGATATTCTCAAGAGCTGCGGATCAAGCACCATGCTGTGTATCGCACGCGCCATTTCGCAAGCAGATGAATGCATCAATACCCGAAGCATTCAAGACTGGCAAAAAAGTACTCCAAACCTGCACAAGGTGCCTGTGATTTTCCTCATTGGCAAGATCTAATCCCAGGTAGGACAAGGAATGCCGGCTGTAGAATCCATTTTTCCGCGTGACTTTACACGCCCTTTGCAACGCTGACTTTTAAAAATGGTGTATTTGAGTGCCACATAGGCGTCCATTCCAAACACATCGCTGCGGAAAAACAGCGGACCCAGACGGTCGGTACCGATAACAATACTATTGAATCTGAATGCAATTCCCATTCGCGGGTGCTGGTATTGCGCAAGCGTAAACGGAAGCGAAACCTCAAAGCGGCGCAGCTCAAAACGCGGCGTCACATTGATGAGCGAAGCGCGCTGCATGGAAAAATCGCGTCCTCCTCCTACTCCTTGCATCCAGACTCCTGCAACAAAGAAACCTTTGCCCAGGTTGTAGTCAAACTGTAAGCTGAGCATGGTGGGTAAAGACATTCTGAAGGACACTGATTCAGACATTTGCCCGGAAGCAGTAATCATTGAATCGAGTTGTTCCATATTGCCCGGCATTTCATTGTTGAAATCATCCATTGACACTTGCAATCCGGCAACATCCCAGTGAGAAGCGCGGTTGCTGAAACGGATGCTTCCCATATCGAGTACGGAAAAACCCACGCGGTACTGGTACTCGGCGGTTTGGCATTGCTGTTCACGCGAAAATGCGGTGTACCGGTCCATCTCTTCTTTGTACCGAATAAAGGTAAACCCGGCGTTCAGACCCCAGCCAACTCCGGCGTTTAAGCCCGGCTCTGTCCATGCCACACCCGCATTCAGGTTGTAAAGGTTGAAGTTTGAGGAATCACCTACCTCAAAACGCATATCGTCAACGCGCAAGGAAGCAGCGCCTATTCCCATCAATCTTCGCGGGGTAAGCGCCACGTGCAGGGCATTTTTTCCCTGCTGCACAATAGATGCCCCAAGGGTTATTCCGGCCTCTGCCCATGCAGCAGCTGACACACCGGCATTGCTCAACTCGTGAACCATGTCCCGCTGTGGCTCGTATCCCAATCCTTGAAAAATATAGTTGGCCATTTCCGGGCTCACCCCATTAAAACCCACACTTGAACGAACCCCAGTGTGGACGCCCAGCGCAAATCGTCCGAATACCCCGGTAAACGAAGGACCGGCGGCAAAAACATCCAGATGACCAAAATGACTTGAAGGCCCTCTATTCTGTTGAGGCTCCACAGATCCATCGTATTGTTCTGCTCCGCCCAACAATCTGAAGGAACGTCCGGGCATGAACACCATGTTATTGTCGAGCGACAACCCCACGCCCACCAACTGAATGTCGCGATACGCGGCGGTACCCACAATAGACGATGGATTTAGCCAAACTGATTGTGTTGGATTGTAATTGCCCGTGGCTGCCCCCAATGCGAATTGAGCCTGCACATTGCTTACGTATAGGGCAAACAGAGGGGTTAAAATCAACAGTTTCTTCATGGTTAGCATGGACTATTTGCCTCATGCGTACGATGCTGTTATCAAAAGGTTTGAAAAAATGTAAAGTCATTTGCGGATCAAGCTCAGGGCAAGAAGCCCTCGTCGGAGTCAATGGTTATGCGGTACATGAGCGGTGTAAAGGGCGGAATGATACCGGTAGAAGAGCCGTTTTCGCCAAAGGCAAATAAAGAGGGAACAACAATGGTGCGTGTTTCGCCGCGTCGTGCCCCAATAAGTCCGTATTCCAGGCCTGTAAGTATTTGCCCCTCGCTGCCTAGCTGAAAAACCAGCGATTCGCCCGTGAGGAATTGGTCATCAAATAGCTGGCCTGTAAGAAAATAACCTGTGTAGCGAATGCCAATTACATCGCCGTAACGCAGCGGCTCGCCCTCGCCACTCGCTTCTATTCTGTAAACCACAGCGGGATGGATCAACGTTGAAGTAAACCCACCGTCCAATGCTTTCTCGCGCAAGCGTTGTTCCTCCATCATTTCTCTTTCCAGTAACCACCTTTCAAAGTGTCTGGAGAAATCGTCATGACCAAAGCAACCCTTCCAGGTTATGGTGACTTCAATGGTATCGGCAGTACCCACTACCCCCGGCCGATGGTCTATGAAAGTTGCGCTGTCTCCGGGTTTCATGTGGTCCAGATAACGAGTCAACATGATAAGCATTGGGTCATCTGCATAAATCCAATAGGGAAGGTTGTCAACTTTTCGGGTTTCAAAGGCCTGCGTCATGGCAGTATCCGGGCTTTTCAACCCGAGTTCGAAAACATCGCACGGCGCCGATAGATCCAGATCGGTATCAAAGGCCTGCAGTTTCATATGGAGCCCTGAGGCCACTTCATCGTAATCGGGATACACCGGAGCTTTGCAGGCCAGCATCGCCACCAATAAAACTATGCTCCATCTGCTTTGCATTAGCGGGGAAAAACACGCAGGTAATACAATACCGGACTGTTGGAAGGGATTTTCTGTCCGTCGCCCGTAAGGCCGTGGGCCAGGTAGCTGGGCAGTAACATAACCGCGCTATCACCATGGCACATGTATTTTACACCTTCGTGCAGTCCCGACTCAACATCGTCGTGATCCACCACAAAAGAGCGCGGACCTGTTTTTTCGGAAGTGTAGCAGAGCGTGCCATCCAGCAATCTTACCTCGTAGTTGAGCACCACCCTCTGATCCGCTAGAATGGAGTCGCAGGCTTCATCATTGCGATAAATGCGGTATCGAAGTCCAGTAGGCGATACCGTCATGGTCTCAGTCCGTTCCTCAAGGTAGGCGTTGATTTTTTTATCCTCCTGTTGAGCGTGGTATTTGCTGCTCTCCATCAACAACTCCTTCATTTCGGCATTGCTCATACCCTGTATAGGGTGCTGTCGTTTTTCGCGGCATGCGCCCAGCATCAGCAAAGCAATGCATCCAGCATAAAAGAGGCTAATCCGTGGCATCCAGTAACTTTTTATACTCCGGTAAGATTGATCCAAACCGGGCCATTGTGTCTTTGAGGCTGTCGAGCGAGTTCCCTCCGGCCGCGTTGATGTGACCGCCACCGTTGAAGTGCTTCGCTGATAACTCATTAACAGGGAAGGTTCCCAGAGATCGAAAGGAAATCTTTATCATTTTGTAGTCCTCCTTGAAGAAAGCTGCCATCACAACACCTTTGATGGATAGCGCCTCGTTCACAAGGCCCTCAGTGTCTCCGGGCTTTGTATCATATTTTTCCTGCTCTTTGCGCGTGAGCCAGATGTATGCAGCTTTGTACTCCGGAAAAACCACCAGATTGTTGCTGAGCACATGACCTCGCATTTTGAGCATGGTTTCGGAGTTGTTGTCGCTCAGGTGGCGATGAACTGCCCCGTTGTTGACTCCCAACTGAATGAGATGAGCCGCTATACGGTGGGTATAATGGCTGGTGCTCGGAAAACGAAACGAACCGGTATCGGTTACAAGGCCTGTATAGATGCATGTGGCGATATCAGCATCCAGCATTTCCAAAAGCTCCATACCCTCCATCAGGTTGTACACCATTTCTGCTGTGGCGCAGGATTTCGGGTTACTGAACATCATGTCGAGCTGTACAACCGGATCCAGGTGGTGATCAATCAGCACTTTTTTGGCTTTTGAAGACGCCAGAAAATCTCCCATTTCGCCTGTGCGACCGAAATCGTTGTAGTCCAACGCAAAGATTACATCTGCATCCTCAATCAGCGGAATAGCCTTATCGCGCTCGCGCTCAAAGATGATTACATCGTCGTTTCCGGGTAAAAAATGCAGAAATGCGGGGTAATCATTGGGTACGATGATCTGTGCATTGATTGCCCATTTTTTAAGAATGTGATACCATGCAAGGCCTGAGCCCATAGCGTCGCCGTCGGGATTTTTGTGCACGGTCACCACGGCCGACCCGCAGTTGCTCAGCAAGTACCTGAGCCGCAGATATGATTTTGATAAAAAAGGCATTTGATACATGGGGTAAAAATAGCCAATGCCATCCAACTTGGGGTAACGCTTGATTTTTCTACTTTTGCGCCGATTTTAAACCCATAAAAACGCAAAGCAATGGCTGGAAACAGAACCTTCACCATGATTAAGCCCGACGCCGTGTCGGCCAATAATATTGGCAATATTCTCGCGATGATTGAAAACGCCGGATTCCGTATCCGAGCCATGAAATTTACCCGTTTGAGCCGTGTAGATGCCGAAACTTTTTACGCTGTTCACAAAGAGCGCCCGTTCTTTGGTGAGCTGGTGGATTACATGATTTCAGGTCCAATTGTGGCGGCAATTCTTGAAAAAGACAATGCGGTTGAGGACTTCCGCAAACTGATTGGCGCCACCGATCCTTCGGAAGCGGCAGAAGGCACCATCCGCAAGCTCTACGCAAAATCAAAAGCTGAGAACGCGGTACACGGTTCTGACAGTGATGAGAATGCCGCTATTGAGTGCTCTTTCCATTTTGCGGGAAGAGAGGTTTACTGAGCATTTCAATCCGAAAAAGACATAAAAATCCCGGTGAATCAGTGATTCACCGGGATTTTTTTTTGAGGAGCGCTTGTTGATTCGAACGCGGAGAGTTACGGTGTGTGACTCCTCCATCCACTTTATCCGGGTGAGGGATAAATGGCTGCCATCTTTCAGGCTGGCCGATTTGAGCAACCGGGGAAGTTCCCTTTCAATCCAAAACAGATCTTGGTTCTCAATTCAGGTTACACCTCCCTTTTTTATGGAATACCCAACTCGGCAGATGCACCTTTCGGAATAAACGAGCGAACAACGATGCAAGCTATGTATTTCAATCGGCAAACTACACTACTGCCTTCCAAAGGTTTCCAACGGTGTATTCACAAAGTTTATCAACATATGTGGAAATCAGGCTAGCCAGCCATGCGTTGAGGCTCTGATTCCTGCTCAGCCAAAAACGACCTTCCCTTTCGGGTGAGGCAGTAACCTCCTTTGTTCTCGATAAGATTCTCGAGGTACAGCCGGGTGATGCGCTCTCCAATACGCGCCTGGTTGATGGAGAGGTTTGAGGTTGATTCGATCCGTTTCCAAAAGGTGCGCTCAAGTTGCGATAAACCAATATTCATTTTAAGCCCGTTTTCCCGGTGATCGCTGATGATATCCAGTAGAAGTAGATCGTATTTGTCCATGACGTAATTTAATTATTGAGGTTAGTGGTTCATTTTCGACGCTTTACCCCGATCAAACACACTTTCCAACTCATCAAAAGATACCCACGCCCGAAACATTGCCCGGGTGATGCTACACGTAGTTTTCTCAGGAATGGGAACCAAAAATCCGGAACCCGATTGCGAAGCGAATGTAGGTAATGAAGCCCCTCCTCACAAGCCATGTTGAAAACTCAAGAGATTTCCACAAGGCTGTTAAAAAGTAAATTTTGCGTTAAGTAATCACCATTCAGGAAATGCCCAATTCCGGGTTCTTTCCCTTGATATTGCGAAAGAAACGAACCACAAAGGCGGATTCCTCCTCCCATGTGCCTGTAGCCATCTTCGCTTCGGCAATCTCTACTGTTCGCGTGGCATAATTGAGCCCCACCAGAACATATGGGATGTTTACTCCTCTCGCAATGTGGTAAAATCCGCTTCGCAGCGCAGGTACCTTGCTTCGGGTACCTTCGGGCGACAATGCCAGCCGAAATTCTGGCATATCCTTGAAAACACGAATGGTAGCATCAACCGCTTTCTCGTTGGTATGCCGGTTTACAGGATATCCACCCAGGCTTAAAAAAAAGTTTTTAAACGGAAATTTGAACAACTCCTTTTTGCCCAAAAAGCGGATGTCGGTTTGCACATAATCGCGAGCAGCTACACCGTAAATGAAATCCCAGTTGCTGGTATGCGGGCCCACTACAACCAGGTATTTGGGTAAATCGGGCAGTTTGCCTGTTACTTTCCATCCGTTGCGCCTGAATAACCATCTGCAAAACGCCACAAACATACTTAGCCCTCCAGTTGATTGATGATGGCTTCTACCTGCGGGATCAAAAGCTCATGGTCATCATTTACCACAACAAAACCGGCGCGTTTTACCTTTTCGCTTTCAGGAAGCTGCTTCTCCATTCGCTTTTTAACGGCCTTTTCGCTGGTGCCATCGCGCTGCACCACTCTCTTGATGCGCAATTCTGCGGGTGCGGTTACAACAATGAGTGCATCGCAGTGTTTCCAGCTTCCGGTTTCAACCAGCAATGCCGATTCCTTAAAACAGATTTCGCTGTTTTGCTCCTTCAGCCAGTTCTCAAAATCAGTTTGTACCCGCGGATGCACCACATCGTTGAGCTTCGCCAACAACTCGGCATTTCCGAAAACCTTGTCGGCAATGGCCGCTCTGTTTAGTCCGGCCTCATCCAGAACTTCTTCACCCAGCAGGGATACTATGGCCTCGATTAACTCCGCGTCGGTTTCCTGAAGACGACGGGCGCGCGCGTCGGCATCGTAAACAGGGTAACCCATGGCGCGAATCAAGCGAGCCACAGTGGATTTTCCACTGCCTATTCCGCCCGTAATTCCCACCAGTTTCATGCATCACTTTTTGGTGTCGAGGTCCTCGAGGGCCGCGGTGTTGTCGGGAGATATGGCCGACTTTTCCATGCGCAGCTTAGCTCCTCCTGCATCAATCAACACATTGGTGTCATTGATTTCCAAAATCTTACCATGGATACCTCCAATGGTAACCACGCGTTGTCCTTTGGCAAGACCCTCGCGGAACTTTTTGGTTTCCTTGGCTTTTTTAGCCTGCGGGCGAATCATGAAGAAATAAAACACAACGATGATGGGCACCCACAGAAAAAGTACCGTGGTCCATCCTCCTTCGTCGCCGCCTGCCATTAGTAAGATACTCGTTATTTGTGTCATGTCTGGTTTTTGTTTATTCCGGTGTTACTATTTCGCCCTCCAAGGTCAGTACAGTGGTTGAAGGCGATGTGTTGGCCACCACGCGGATGGCTACACTTTGAAATCCTCTTTTGTTTTTGCTATTGAACTCTACGTTGATACTTCCTGCTCCGCCTGGAGGAATGGGGTCGCGTGGCCAGTCTTTCATCACTGTGCAACCGCATGAGCCTTCCACAAAACTCAGCACCAATGGCGATTTACCCTCGTTGGTAAAGTGAAAGCTGTGATTGATACGTTCGCCATCGCTCAGAACTCCAAATCCAAAGGTGGGCTCTTCGAAATGAATCACCGGCATCTTTTCGGGGTCTTTGCTGAACTGGCTTTTGGGGTTGTGCAGAATATCGGTGTCAATGCGGTCACTCCTATCGGTAACCCGGCACCCGCTGAACACGAGAAGCAGCACTACAAAAAATACTCCCTGGCTACGCATATCAGTTTTCTATCAGTCCTCTGCCCGTTTTTTTAATCATGCCACTTTCTTTCATCTCGGCAAAGAGCTTGTCGAGGATACCATTGATAAAGGTGTTGCTTTTGGGTGTACTGTAGTACTTGGAGATTTCGATATACTCGTTGAGTGTTACCTTGGTTGGAATCTGTCTGAATTCGCGCGCTTCGCTCAAAGCCATCTTCATCAGAATCATATCAAGCAGGGCTATGCGCTCCATGTCCCAGTTTTCTGCTTTGGCATTGATGAGCGCTTCATTCTCTACGCTTTGCAGAATGGTTTGGCGATATAACTGCCGAACAAATTGCTGCTCGTCTTCGGGATCTTTGTACAGTTCGAGGATGGGCTGATCACTTCCTGAACCTTCTCCAAACAGCTTGAATGTTTTAAGCACCATTGAACTTGCAAGGTCCAGGTCATCCACCCAGTAGATACTGTTGTCCTCAAAATACTGTTGCAGCGGCTCGTGGTTTACCACATATGTCTTAAACAAGCTGATGATCAACTGCCGATCGCTTTCGTAATCGGTTTCGGGAGCCTCCATGTAAGATTTGTACTCATCTGTTTCAATCAACATGCGGTACATTTTCTTCATCATTTCCTGCTGCTGGCCCCAACCCATCTTCTCCTTTTCGGCAGCATTTTTCAGGGCCTGATTTTGCTCCAACTGAACGATGAGTGCATTCTCCACAAATCGCATGTTGGGATTGAGGTCCTCGTGTGAAGGGAGTTTCTTCCTTTTCTTCTCCTCGATATGCAGATTGGCCTGGTGGGCAATTTCCACGAAAATCAACAGCAGAGAAATATACATCTCGCGCATCTTGGCAATGGAGTGAAAAAGCTCTTTTTCACCTTTGTCAAGGCTCTCTTTGCTTTGTTGAAAATACGCGTAGAGGGCGTGAAAAATCTTGATGCGGAGATGTCGTCTGTTCAGCACGGCAGTTAGAGTCTCTGGTTGATGGATGCGATACTTGCGATGCGCTCTTCAGCCATGCGATTGGCGGCGAGGTACGTGGGTATCTTTTCGTCGGCCGATTTCTGCAGGATGTTGAGGGTTGTTTGGTAGATATCTTCGGTTTGACGGTAAGCCATATCGCGGTTGTATCCTATAACTTCGGAGTAGCAATTGATGATTCCTCCCGCGTTAATCAGAAAATCGGGGGCATAGATGATACCTTTCTCCATCACAGCCGCACCGTGACGGGCTTCTTCGGCGAGTTGGTTGTTGGCCGCACCGGCAATAATACTGCAGCGCAAACGGCCCAGGGTATCATCGTTGATGGTAGCACCCAACGCACACGGAGCGTAAATATCCATGTCGCCATCGTACACCTTGTCGGCATCGATCACTTCTACCGCGAATTTTGCCTTGGTTGCTTTGATGCGGTCTTCGTGAATATCGCTAATGACCACCTTGGCGCCTTCCTTCACCAGCAGTTCAACCAGGTATTGCCCCACATGACCGGCTCCCTGAACGAGTACCTTTTTGCCTGCGAGGTTATCATTTCCGGATTGGAATTTCACAGCGGCCTTCATCCCCATGTACACGCCATAAGCGGTGACAGGCGATGGGTCTCCTCCTCCACCCCGATACTCGGGCAGACCGGCAACATGCTCTGTTTCCATGCTCACGTACTCAATGTCGCGGGTATTGATACCTACGTCTTCAGCGGTGATGTACTTTCCACCCAGGCTATCCACAAACTGACCAAACCTTCGAAAAAGAGCTTCGCTCTTGTCTTTGCGGCTGTCGCCAATAATAACGGCTTTGCCTCCCCCAAGATTCAACCCTGAAATGGCAGATTTGTAGGTCATTCCGCGAGATAAACGCAGTACATCGTTGAGTGCTTCCATCTCGTTGTTGTACGTCCACATCCGCGTACCTCCCAAACTGGGGCCCAGCACGGTGTTGTGCACTGCGATAATGGCCCGAAGCCCTGTGGCTTTGTCCTGACAAAAGAGCACCTGCTCGTGGTCCATATCCACCATGGGGCGGATGATTGGGTTCTCGTGGGCGCCAACCGATTGCTGATCTTCTACTTTCAACATTTGATGCAAAAAAGAGTTTTATGATGGAATCGTGTACTTTTAAACCCGCTTAAAAAGGGGGTCTAACCAGCGGCAAAAATACAGAATAATTGTTGCCTCACTTTCCGTTTTATATCAAGCCATGAAACACCTTGCACACCTCAACCGGTACTTTGTTCAATACAAGTGGCACATGGGGCTGGGCGTTCTGTTTATCATTCTGAGCAACATTTTTCAGGTGTATGCACCCCAGGTGGTGCGCGGTGCTTTCGATATGCTGCAGGAGTCTATTGAGCAATACAATACCATGGATGAACACGACCGGGCAGAGTTAACCATGCCCTCATCCGTTGCGCTCGTATTGCCCTTGATTGGTCAGGATCCGGCGGATTGGCTGAAGCTCGACAACAGAAAGCAGCTTGCTCAAACCATTCTCAGCCTGAGCGTGGTGCTGGCCGTGCTGTACCTCGTTCTGGCTTTGCTGAAAAGTATCTTTCTGTTTTTCACGCGGCAAACGCTTATTGTGATGTCGCGGCACATTGAATATGACCTGAAAAATGAAATTTTCGATCACTATCAGCGATTGGACCTGGCCTTTTACAAGCGCAATAACACGGGCGACTTGATGAACCGCATAAGCGAAGATGTGAGCCGTGTTAGGATGTATCTGGGCCCCGCAGTGATGTACACCATTAACCTTGTAGTACTGTTTATTCTTGCTATAGGTGCCATGTTATCGGTGAGTCCTATGCTTACAATGTACGTATTGATTCCGCTGCCCATTATGTCGGTGCTCATATATTACGTGAGTACCATCATCAACCGGAAAAGCGAGGAAGTGCAGCGTCAGCAATCGCTTTTATCCACCATGAGTCAGGAGGCCTTTTCGGGTATCAGGGTACTTAAAGCATTTAACAAGGAACTACAGTACAGCCAGCGTTTTGACGACGCCTGCAAAGTGTACAGAAAGCGACAACTATCTCTTGTAAAGGTGGATGCGCTCTTTATGCCAACCATTATTTTACTTATCGGACTGAGCACTATGTTGGCCATTTATGTGGGTGGGGTGATGGTCATCAACGGGCGCGACGGCATTACCGTGGGAAACATTGCCGAGTTTGTCATTTATGTGAACATGCTCACGTGGCCCTTTGCTGCGGTGGGATGGGTAACATCGCTTGTGCAAAGGGCGTCTGCATCACAGGAGCGCATCAATGAGTTTTTGAAGCAGGAGCCCGAGATCCGCAACGAACGCGAAACCGATGCACCTATTCGCGGAAAAATTGAGTTCAGGAATGTGTCTTTCCGTTACCCCGACACAGGTATTCAGGCTCTTAAAGGTGTTTCATTTTGTGTTGATTCTGGTAAAACGCTCGCCATTTTGGGCCGAACCGGATCGGGAAAATCAACCATTGCCAATCTTGTAGCCCGACTTTTTGAAGCTGACAGCGGCGAGATTCTGGTGGATGACCAACCCATTCGGGAGCACAACCTGTATCACCTGCGACGGAGCATCGGCTATGTTCCGCAGGATGTATTTCTCTTTTCCGACAGCATTGCCAACAACATCAGTTTTGGACTAGACCCCTCAGCCGAGTTTCCTGACAAAATCAGGGAGGCAGCCAGAAAAGCAGATGTTTTGCACAACATTGAAGACTTTCGCGAGCAATTCGAAACTGTATTGGGTGAACGCGGTATTACGCTTTCAGGCGGACAAAAACAGCGTGTTTCCATCGCGCGCGCTATCGCCAAAGATCCCAAAATTCTCATTCTTGACGACTGCCTCTCAGCCGTGGATACCGAAACCGAGGAGAACATCCTTCAGAACCTGAAATCGGTAATGAAACACAAAACTGCCGTCATTATCAGCCATCGGGCGTCTTCTGTAAAAAGCGCCGACCACATTCTGATACTGGATGAAGGACTAATTGCGGAAGAAGGAACCCATGAAGAACTTATTGAAAAACAAGGACTTTACTTCGATCTATACCAGCAACAATTAGCCGAATCCCAAAAAATTACCGACGAAGAAGCTTAAATCGAGAATTTTTTATATTTGTTTGGATTCGATCAACCAAAAAACCAAACAACAATATGTCTGACCACGGAGCGAACAGAAAGTCGCGGGAGGATGTTTTTTCGAAAGCAGTAAGAGCCGGTAAACGCACCTACTTTTTCGATGTGAAGAGCACCCGCGGAAATGACCTTTACCTGACCATTACTGAGAGCAAAAAGCGCTACTCCGACAACGGTGACACTTTCTACGAAAAGCACAAACTCTTTTTGTACAAGGAGGATTTTGAGAAATTCATTGAAGGCCTCCAGGACACCATTGATGAGATTTACGAACTGCGAAACGGGAATGGTATTTACAACAACGGTCGCGAAGATCACCCGGATGGTGAGTTGGGCAACCGCGCTGCCGAGACCCTGGAGCAATACAACGACGTCAGCTTTGACGATCTTGGCAAAACGGGAGAGTAAGTCAATCTTTAAAAGGCTGCAAACAACTGAGCCTGCAACCGCAGCAGCTCAGAATACGCGTCGGGCAATTGCACCCCATTTTCGGGTAACTGTTGAATACGTGAAAGATTGGGTTTGAAGTGCAGCACATTCACCTGAAGGTAATTCAAAACTCCTGTAAGGTGATCGAGTCCTCTCAGGTTACCCGAGCGTCCGGCCGACAGCCCAATGAGTGCTGCCTTTTTCCCATACCAGTGATGCGGTTCCACTGCGTCCAAAAAGAGTTTCAGGATCCCCGGAAAGCCGCCGTTGTACTCGGGCAAAACGAATACAAACTTATCAACATCTGTCACTACGGCACGAATGGTCTTTTCAAAGGCCGGCGAACGCTCTCCGTACACCTCTGAAAAAGCCACATCTCGCGGCAAGTCGCACAAGCTATAAACCTGCGTATTCAGGCTCTTTTCATTGTAAAACTGCGCGGCCATACGCGCAATTTGCAAAGACGCATTTCCGGGGCGATTGGTACCTGAAATAAAGGTGATCATAGAGCGTTCAATTAACAGAATTTTGTGCAAAAGTATTCCTTTCCACGGGCTTTTTCGGCTTCGTGTAAACGGTACTTTTAACAAGGCTGTTGTACCTTTGTTCCACTGTGGCAACCCACAATCAACAAAACAAGAGATGGCAAAGATTATCACCGTAGCGAATCAGAAAGGAGGCGTAGGAAAAACCACCACAGCTATTAACCTGGCTGCGTGTTTGGGTGTACTTGAGCACAAAACCCTGTTGGTAGATGCCGATCCGCAGGCCAACGCAACATCAGGCGTGGGAATTGACCCGCGCAACGTGAAGACCAGTATATACGAATGCCTCATTAATGATATTGACCCGCGCGACATCGTGCTCCAAACTGACAATCCCAATCTGGATCTCATTCCGGCGCACATTGATCTGGTAGGAGCAGAAATTGAACTGATTGACCTGCCCAACCGCGAGCACATGATGCGGCACGCCCTGGAAAAAATCAGCGATCAGTATGATTTCATTATCATAGACTGCCTTCCTTCACTGGGCCTGATTACCGTGAACGCGCTCAGTGCAAGCCACTCGGTAATCATACCGGTGCAGTGCGAGTACTTTGCGCTCGAAGGTCTTGGCAAGCTGCTCAACACGGTTAAAATAGTACAGTCGAGGTTGAATCCCGAGTTGACCATTGAAGGCATCCTGCTCACTATGTACGACACGCGCCTGAACCTCGCCAATCAGGTGGTGGCAGAAGTAAAAATGCACTTTCAGCAACTCGTTTTTGACACCATCATTCACCGCAATACCCGCCTGAGCGAGGCACCAAGCCACGGAGCTACCATCATTATGCACGATGCGAGTTGCAAAGGCTCCATCAACTACCTGAACCTGGCTCGGGAAGTTTTGCAGAAAAACGATTTGACCCGCATTCCTACCGACGAAAAAATCATTGAAATAAATGACGAGGCCTAAAGCATTGGGCAAGGGCCTGAGCGCCCTGCTCGAAAACCGCGATACCGACATTACAAGCAATAACCCTGTAAAACCCGTACTTGCAGGATCGGTTTCGAATATTGCTGTGTCGCAGATAGAGGTAAATCCTTTTCAACCACGACAGGAATTTGACCGAGAAAAGCTAGCCGAGCTGGCCGCTTCCATTGAGTCCTACGGCATCATTCAGCCCATCACCGTGCGAAAAATGGGCTACGACCGCTACCAGATCATCTCGGGAGAACGGCGCTTCAGGGCAGCCCAAATGGCCGGACTCACCGAAGTGCCAGTTTTTGTGCGTATTGCCGATGACCAGGCCATGCTCGAAATGGCATTGGTTGAAAATATCCAACGCCATGACCTGGATGCCATAGAGGTGGCACTCAGCTATCAAAGGCTGATTGAAGAATGCGGACTAACGCAGGAAGCCCTTGCCGGAAAGGTAGGGAAAAAGCGAACCACGGTAACCAATTACCTCCGGCTGCTGAGGCTTCCGGCCGAAATACAACTGGGTATCCGCCAGGGGCAAATCTCTATGGGGCATGCACGTGCACTCGTGAGCGCAGGCTCTGAGGAAGAACAAGTAGCCTTGTACCGGAGCATCGTAGAGGGCAATCTCTCCGTGCGTGATGCCGAACAGCTGGCAGGTGCTGTCAAACCAGTATCAAAAACCGCCAGCCCGTCCAAAAGAATAGGCCTTACCCTTCAACACAAGAGCATTCAACAGAAATTGACGGATAAACTGGGCACTAAAATTGCTGTCCGGCCGAGTGAACAAGGCGATGGCAAAATCGTAATCCGTTACGAAAACGAAGAAGATCTTGCGCGTATCGCCGCAATTTTGCAGGCGTATTGAACCAATTTTTTTGGATAGCTGGCTTGGTGATACTTATGCATCACGCTCAGGCTCAGGAGACACCCGACACGCTCGAAACCACTCCTGAAGTACCTGAATCCGTTGCTGAACCTGATTCCATCCCTCCGGGTTTCGAACAGGAAATCTTCTACACCGAGCCCGGCGTTAAGTCTGACCGGGTCATTCGCGGCGATCCTGCCAAAAAACCTGAACGCATTCACTCCCCTAGAAAAGCTACCATCTACTCTGCCGTGTTACCCGGTCTTGGCCAAGCCTACAACCGGCAATACTGGAAGGTTCCCATTGTGTATGCAGGCGTGGGAGTGGCAGTGTACTTTTTGCAGGACAATATCAAACAGGCCAATTTTTACCGACAAAGCTACCTGAACGCAACCGACGGCGATCCGTCAACAGTCAACACTTCGGGTTACAGTCCGCCGCAGTTGCGCGAACTGGTAATTCAACACCAAAAATGGCGAGACTACTCCTACCTTGGGCTGGTTGCGGTTTATCTGCTGAACATTGTGGACGCGCAGGTTTACGGCCACCTGTTTACTTTTGACGTAAGTGATGAACTCTCGCTCAGAATCGCTCCATCCGTCCTTCCAACCGCTCAACCCATGGCCGGACTCACCTTTTGCCTGAAGTTGTAATTTTGGGCGCAATCGCTTGAAATGAAAATAGCCCTGATTGGTTATGGAAAAATGGGAAAGGCCATTGAGCGCCTGGCTCTGAATGCCGGACACGACATTGTGGCCAGAGTGGGTCGGGGACCAGAATCTGAAACGCCGCTTCCGACAAACACTGACGTAGCCATTGAGTTCACCCGTCCGGATGCCGCCGCTGCTAATATTCAAGCCTGCGCAGAACAAGGCATTCCCGTTGTGTGCGGCACCACCGGCTGGTACAGGCAACTGTCCGAACTCAGCGCAATTATTGCGCAAAATCAAGGCGCCTTGCTCTACGCCCCGAATTTCAGTATCGGTGTGAACCTATTTATGGAAGTGAACCGGGTGCTGGCCCGGCTGATGAGCCGCCAGCCGCAATACCGTGCTGAACTCTCAGAAATCCATCACACTGAAAAACTCGATGCTCCGAGCGGCACAGCCATCGCATTGGCCGATGACTTAATAGCAAACCACAACGGCTACTCCTCATGGAGCCATTCAGGCACTGCAAAAAACAACGAATTGCCCATTACGGCAATGAGGGAGCCGGGCGTACCCGGAACCCACAGCCTTACCTACTCGTCGCCGTGCGATGAAATCAACCTCACCCACACAGCGCTCAACCGCGACGGTTTTGCCTCGGGTGCCCTATACGCCGCCGAATGGCTGAAGGGCAAGACAGGAATTTTCACCATGAAAGATGTACTCAACTTAAACCAGCTTACATGATTGCCATCATTCTCTTTTACCTCACCATTGCGGCCTATTTTGGCAGTTTCTGGAAACTGTTTCCCAAGGCCGGATACAAAGCGTGGGAAGGCCTGGTTCCGGGCTACAACCTATACATCTGGCTGAAAATCATCAAGAAACCCTGGTGGTGGTTGCTTTTGCTCATCGTACCGGGTGTGAATTTCCTGATGCTCATCGTAATGAATGTTGAGCTGGGCAGAAGTTTTGGAAAACGCAGTTTTACCGACGATCTGCTGATGACCTTTGCCCCTTTCGCCATGATTCCCATGCTGGCTTTTAAGGACGAAATCGCTTACACCGGGCCCATTGATTTCACCAAAGAGAAAAAAGGTGCCCTGCGCGAGTGGGTGGATGCCATCATTTTTGCAGTCGTGGCCGCAACCATTATCCGCGTGTTTTTTATTGAAGCCTTTACCATCCCTACCCCTTCTATGGAAAAGTCTATGCTGGTGGGAGACTACCTCTTTGTAAGCAAGGTAAGCTACGGAGCGCGCTCGCCCATGACACCCATTGCCTTTCCTTTTGCCCACCACACCATGCCTCTCATCAACACCAAATCCTATGTAGAATGGCAGAAACTGCCTTACTTCCGGCTTCCGGGTTTTGGAAGTGTTGAGCGTTTCGATGCCACTGTATTCAATTACCCCGAGGGCGATACCGTGGCACTCAATTTCCAAAACCAGAGCTACTATCAGCTCCTTCGAGACCACGGCCGGAAAAACGTCTGGAATCCCAACTACAAAATGCCTCAGGTGGTAGATGGTCGCCGAGGATACATACCAATGGGAGAAATTCAGGTGAGACCCATTGACAAGCGCGAGAACTACATCAAGCGCTGCATCGGACTTCCCGGTGAGACCCTCGAAATTGTAGATCGCGAAGTATGGATTGACGGCAAAATGATTGACAACCCCGAAAAAACGCAGTTCCTGTATGATGTGTACACCAACGGGGCACTCAATACGCGCATGCTTAAAAAACAGTTCGATATCAATCCCGACGACCTTTTTGAGCTTAAAAAAGGCGAACAATACGCCGTTTTTATGAGCAGTGATGTGGCAGCCGAAGTAAAGCAGTTCAGTAATGTGAACGAAGTAATTCCTCGAAATGAGAAAAAGCGGGAGGCAAACATCGACGGAAAAGTGCGGCCCATTTTCCCCAACCACCCGGACTACAATTGGACTGCCGATAACTTTGGTCCGCTGTGGATACCCAAGGCTGGCAAAACCGTTGACCTGGACGAATACAATCTACCTCTTTACGAGCGCGCCATCGGGTACTACGAGGGCAACGACCTTGAGCTGCGAAACGGAAAAATCTACATCAACGGAGAAGAAAGCACCCGCTACACCTTTGAGCAGGACTATTACTTTATGATGGGAGACAACCGCCACAACTCGGCCGACTCCCGTTTTTGGGGCTTTGTTCCCAACGACCACATTGTGGGCAAGGCCGTATTTATCTGGTACTCGCGCGATCCCTACGAAGGCACCCGCTGGAAACGCATCTTCTCGTTGGTTGATTAAGAGCCATGGCCCGGAAAAACGCGGCATGGAAAAGCTGGTTGAAGTCATTCGTGGCGGCTACCATCTTTATCTGGGCTGCAACCACCTTCCTATTCAGCCCGAAAGTGGTAACGCGCTCTTCGATGGAGCCCAATCTCTTTCCGGGAGATTTGGTGTTGGTAAGCCGGTTTCCACTAGGCCCGCGCATGCCCGTCACCATTGGAATTCCCTTTACGCGGATTCGATTGAATCAGGCGTCGCTGCCTGTATGGCGGGTTGGTTACGGCGGTAAGCTGGAATCGAACGACGTGGTAGTTTTCAACTTTCCGGAAGATTCAGGGGTGGTAGACAGAAAACGCATCATGGTGAAAAGAGCCGTAGCGCTTCCCGGAGATACAATCCAGCTTCGCAACGGAAATCTCTTTATCGGCGGTGTTTTGCGCGTTCCGGCACACACCGTTCTTTCCAATTACGAAGTGCAGGGTACTAAGGGCTCCTTCAACAAACTGTGCGAATGGCTGGATGATTACAGTCAGCGAACGCGGCTGAGTTTAGGCGATGTGCACATCATCAACCTCAGTGCAGATGAGGCCGCGGAAGCCGACACGCTCTTTTCTGAGCTGCAGATTACCCGTGCGGCTTACGCTCCGGGCAAGTATCCGGGCAGCATGTTTCCGCCCATTGAAGGAAACCAATGGTCGCCCGACGACTATGGCCCCTTTTACATACCCCAAAAGGGCGATACCATTGACCTGGACGCCGTAAACCTCCAACGCTACGAGCGCCTGATAACACAGTACGAAAGCTGCGTCATTTCCAACGTGGGCGATTCCATCTTTGTGAACGGAAGGTATGCTGAGCGCTATGTGTTCAAGGAAGACTATTACTTTGTGATGGGCGACAACCGCCACAATTCCATTGATTCGCGGCACTGGGGGCCTGTTCCTGAAAGCCACATTATTGGTCGGGCATCGCGAACCCTTTTTTCGTTTGACCCACAGGCACCGTGGTATGCAAAAATCCGATGGTCGCGATTGTTCCGAAAAGTAGCATGAACCAGCCCCAGGTCATACTTCCTCTTTGCGCCTTCGGCAACGATGTGTATATGCACCTCCTCCTTACGCATCACACCATCATAGATATGGGCGAGCATTTCACCAAACAAACCTGGCGCAACCGATACGATTTGGCGGGTCCCAATGGCATTCATCCGCTTACCATTCCGGTAGTGTCGAGGAAAGGGCAAAAAGTGCCCGCAGCCGAGGTGCAAATTGACCACAAAACAAACTGGAGAGACCAGCATCTGAAAAGCATTCGTGCTGCTTACGGATCGGCGCCATTTTTCGAGCATTACATGGATTCCCTCTCAGAACTGTACACGGTTGAAACGCACCTGCTGTGCGACTGGAACAAAACCTCACTCAGCTGGACATTGAAACAACTGAAAACCGAAGTAAAGCTTGGTTGGGCAGAAAAATACGTGGACCCAACTCCGGAATTTTATGACTTGCGCAAAATTTTCAAGCCTTCGGCCTTTGGCAAGCTACACACCGATTGCCCGGCTTACCTTCAGGTTTTTACCGACCGCTACGGGTTTCGGCCACATTGTTCGGTGTTGGATTCGCTATTCAACCTTGGGCCCGATGCAGCGTTGTGGTTGCGTAACATCCGCTTTGACGCGTGTCAAATTACTAACTTAGGCGGCTAAAATAATCCACATGGCCAATTTGGAATTCAACAAGAACGACGACAATATGCGATTGAAAATATCGCAGTTAAACCGAAAACTCAACAAAATTTTCGAAGGCGGCGGCAACGATAAAATTGAAAAGCTCAAGGCCAAGGGCAAAATGAGTGCCCGCGAGCGTATTGACATGCTGCTCGACCCCGACAGCCGGCGTGTGGAAATTGGCGCGCTTGCCGGCGACGGTATGTACAAAGAGTATGGAGGCTGTCCGTCGGGGGGTGTGGTGGTTGTGATGGGTTACGTTTCGGGCAAGCTCTGTATAGTGGTTGCCAACGATGCCTCGGTAAAAGCCGGGGCCTGGTTCCCGATCACAGGAAAAAAGAACCTGCGTGCCCAGGAAATTGCCATGGAAAATCGTATCCCCATTATTTACCTTGTGGACAGTGCTGGTGTTTTTCTGCCTATGCAGGATGAAATTTTTCCCGACAAGGAGCACTTTGGACGGATTTTCCGCAACAATGCGATCATGTCGTCACGAGGCATTCCGCAAATTGCCGCCATCATGGGTAGCTGTGTGGCAGGTGGTGCATACTTGCCCATTATGAGCGATGAATCCCTCATTGTTGAAAAAACCGGAACCATCTTTTTGGCGGGTTCATACCTTGTAAAAGCAGCCATTGGTGAAGACATTGACAACGAAACCCTGGGTGGTGCCACCACGCACAGCGAGATTTCGGGCGTAACCGATTACAAAGTGGCCAACGACAAAGAATGCCTGGAAACCATTCGCGAATTGGTGGATAAAATCGGAAGTAAAGGGCCCGATGCCGGCTTTGACCGTAAAAAACCCCTACCACCGGCATCCGACCCTAAAGAGATGTACGGCATACTGCCTATGTCGCGAACCAAACCCTATGAAACCAAGGAAATCATCAAGCGTCTGGTGGATGATTCCAAATTCACAGAGTACAAAGCCGGATATGGCAAGAGCATCGTATGTGCCTATGCGCGCATTGACGGCTGGAGCGTGGGTATTGTGGCCAATCAGCGCCAGATTGTGAAGAACAAAAAAGGCGAGATGCAGTTTGGCGGGGTGATATACTCCGACTCGGCCGACAAAGCCGCGCGATTTATTATGAACTGCAACCAGAAAAACATTCCGCTCGTGTTTTTGCAGGACGTAACCGGATTTATGGTGGGCAGCAAATCAGAGCACGGAGGGATTATTAAAGACGGAGCAAAAATGGTAAACGCCATGAGCAACAGCGTGGTGCCCAAGTTCACGATTATTGTGGGTAACTCATACGGAGCAGGAAACTACGCTATGTGTGGCAAGGCTTACGACCCACGGCTTATCGTTGGATGGCCGAGCGCACAATTGGCGGTAATGGGTGGATCACAGGCTGCCAAGGTTTTGTTGCAGATTGAGGTTGCCTCGCTTAAAGCAAGGGGTAAAGAAATCACCCGTGAAGACGAAAAAGCCCTGCTTGAGAAAATTGAATCGCGTTACGAAGAGCAAACCAAACCCTACTACGCTGCAGCCCGGCTGTGGCTCGATGCCATCATCGATCCGGTTGAAACCCGCAAGGTCATATCCATGGGTATTGAAGCGGCCAACCACGCCCCCGCCGAGCGGCCTTACAATGTAGGGGTGATTCAGACTTAGGATTTGACTATTTCTGTCCCCTCACAGTGTGCAACTTTCTAGGGCAGGTATGAAGGAGATTTTCACTTTAACCGGATTGCTGAGAGACGAAGCTCGTAGCAGCCTGCCCCGAAAAATTTCGGGGCGCATCTCCTACCGTCGTTACTCCGGTCGAAATGACAAAAGCGTAGGTTAGAACCTGAGTTCGATTATTCTTCAGGATTGAGATCACCTTTAAATGGTGAGTTTCAACTTAAAATGATGAAGGAATAGCGGGCTATTTCCTGTTTTCGACACTTTTCAACTCCCCATTTTGCAAAGTGCTACAATTCAATC